>NZ_JBHTRF010000071.1:0-47792 GCF_042796115.1 Kitasatospora sp. NPDC056446
CAGCCCGGCTTTCCCGATTGAGTTCTGTCTCGTGGGCTGGGTGGGTTTTTAAGCGACCGCGGTAGGGGCCCGGAACCGATCGGTTCCGGGCCCTTCCGTTATGCGCTGTGCGGGGCGGCCGCGTTCGCTGTGCCGGGCGGCCGCCTACGCGCCGCCGGTGTGCACGCTGAAGGCCGAGCGGCGGGCCGCCCGGGCCACGCCCGGGTCCGGGTGCACCCCGGAGACCGCCGTCAGCACCGAGGCCGCCCGGGGGTGCCCGGACTGCCGGGCCCGGGCGAACAGCCGCACCGGGTCGCCCGCCGAGGCGCCCTCCACATGGCCCACCAGCAGCTCCGTCTCACCGTGGTCGAGCACCGCCGCCGCCGTGTCCACCCAGAGCCAGGCCGCGTCCTCCGCGCCCAGCACGTCCGCCGGGGAGACCCCCTCGTCCGAGCGCTCGGCCAGCCACAGCAGCGCGTACGGGCGCAGCGCCGGCGCGTCCACCACCGCCCGCACCGCCTGCTCGGCCGGGCCGCCGGCCACCCGCAGCGCCTCGAAGGCCAGCCCGCGCACCAGCGCGTCGTCGCCCTGCGCCGCCTCCAGCAGCTCCGCCACCGCCCGGTCCGCCGGACGGGCCGCCACCCAGGCGCGGTACTCGGCGCGGGCCGGGCCCGGCGAGTAGTCGGCGCAGGCGTTCAGCAGCTCGAAGGCGCTCTGCTCGATGTGCCCGGCCGCGGTCTGCGCGACCGTGCAGATCTCCTCCAGCTTCGCCCGCACCGCCCAGTGGCCGAGCGGCGACAGCTCGGCGGCGTCGTTCCTGCGCACCAGGGCGCCGACCGCCGCCAGGCCGTCCAGCATCCAGTCCAGGACGGCGGCCACGTCCGAGGGCGAGGCCGGGGTGTCGATCTGCGGCTCCCGGCAGGTGCCGCGCACGGCGGACACCGCCGAGGCGGCGTGCGGCACGGGCGACAGGCCCGGACCGGCGACCCCGCCGACCCGGCGCTCGTCCAGGCCTCGGCGCAGCAGTTCCAGCAGCTCGCTCTCCGCCACCGGGCCGTCCACCAGGTGCAGGAAGGAGAGCAGCTGCGGGGCCTGGTCCACGGCCTGCCCGGCCAGCACGGCGAACACGCCGCGCAGCGCGGCGGGCGGCACCGGGGCGAGCAGGGTCCAGGCGTCGAACAGCGCGGACCAGCCGCGCACCACGGCCTCGTCGTCGTGCTCCCAGGCGTGCAGGCGCCAGCCGGGGCCGGCGCCGCCGTCCCGGGCCTCCACCAGGCCCACCAGGAGCGCCTGCCCCCAGGCCTTGGCGGCCTCGCCGACGGTCATGGCCAGGGCCCGGCCCGCCGCGCGGACCTCGTCCGGGAGCAGCTCGCCGCGCTTGTCGACCTCGTCCAGCTCCCCGGCCCAGCGGGCGATCCGGACGGCGTCCACCAGCATCCGACGGGCCAGCGGCGCCAGCTCGGCCGGAGCCGGGAAGCCCTCGGGCACCGGAACCCGGCCCCGCCCGGGCGCGGGGGCGGGCCCTCGTCGCCGGGGTACGCCGTTACGGGGGACACCCGCCCCGTTCGGCCTGCCGCCGGCTGGCCGCTGGGCCGTGCCGGGGAGACGGGTCACCGTCGCACCGGTACCGTTCGGAGGCGGGAGCGGGGCATCACGGTCGCGCGGGTTCCGAGACGTCACGTCGAGCAGTCTTCCCCTTGTACCGGCCTTCTGTCACATCCGGTTGTCCGTACGACCGGACAACCGGCGGCAGCACCTCCGCAAGATCGGGCAACAGCGGCAAACCGCCTGGCCGGAAACGCGTGGCCTGCTCATGCCAGGTGAGCCAGGACGGTTGCCGGAACCGTTCGGGCGGCTACGGAGCGTGATGACGGCGGGTCGCCACAGGGGCCACATTGTGCCCCTGACGGGCCGGTGGCCGCCCCGGACGGCATCGGCGCCGCCCGACGGCCGGACCGGCTGTCGAGCCCGAATCCGGACGGATGGCGGACAAGCCCGGCCGTTTCGGCCGCACGGGAAGTCGGCCGGGCCGACTTCCGGCGGCGCCGGGAGCCTCCGCAACGGCGCGGCCCGGCCCTCGCTCCCGGGGGCGCCCGTTCGACCGGCACCGCCCGGCGGGGCCCTCCCCCTCAGAGCAGCGGGGTGAGCCAGCGGCGGAGGAGCTCGGTGTAGTGGTCCGGGGCGGAGTTCCAGAGGGTGGCGTGGTCGGCGCCGGGGAACGGCCGCAGGCTCACCACGTCGGGGCGGGCGGCGGCGAGGCGTTCGGCACTGCCGAACGGCGAGACCCGGTCGGCCGGGCTGTGCAGCAGGAGGGTGGGGACGCGCAGGTCGGTGCCGTCGGCGATCCGGGAGAAGTCCGCGAGGTCGACGCCGGTGCGGCCCTCGGCGGCGAGCGCGCCGAGCCCGGCGGCGGCGCCCCGGAAGCCGAGGCGCTCGGCGTCGCGGCGGGCGGTGGCCGGCAGGTCGAGCACCGGCGAGTCGAGGACCAGGCCGCGGACGGCGTGCGACCAGGCGGTCCGGGCCGCCGTCTGCAGGACCGTGGTGGCACCGGTCGACCAGCCGTAGAGGATCACCCGGCCCGCGCCGTTGTCGAGCGCCAGCCGTACCGCCGCCTCCACATCGCGCCACTCCGTCTCGCCGAAGTGGCTGTACCCGTCCGGGGAGGCCGGGGCGCCCTCGTCGCCGCGGTAGGTGACGGCGAGCGCGGGCAGGCCCAGGCGGTGCAGGACGGGCAGGACCGGGAGGGTCTGCCCGCGGTCCGCCTCGGGGCCGTGCACCAGGATCACCCAGGTGCCGCGGTTGCCGTCGAGGTACCAGGCCGGAAGGGCACCGAGTTCGCCGTCCGCCGCGGTCTCGGTGAAGGCCAGGCCGAGCGCGGCGGTGGGGTCGCCCAGGTGGACCCGGGGAGTGAAGCGGACCTCGGTGCCCGCGGCGAGGGTGCCCCGGTCCGCGCGCACCAGCCGGCGGGTGACGCCCTGCTCGTCACTGTGCAGGACCTCCTCGACCACCGCGTGGCCGCCACCGTCCCACTCGACCGCCCAGCGGCCGGGGCGCAGGCTCTCCGGACCGCGGCTGAAGGTGATCCTGCCGGCGCCGAGGCTCCGGACGACGACCGGCCCGGACTCCTGGACGGCGGCGACCGGACGGACCATCCGCTCGGAGGCCCGGCGGCCGATCACCAGGACGGCGGCCCCGGCGCCGACGACGGCGGCCGCCACGGTGGCGGCGGTTCCCCAGCGCATAACGTTCCCCGCTCTGTTGCTCACTGTTGCTCACGGACCGGACGGTGTTCGTACACCAGTCCACCGGCGCCCCGTCCGACCGGCCACCGGACTGGGCCGTCCGGGTCACCGGGGGCGGGTCGGAGGCGTGGCTTGTGGGCGTGGGTCAGGGCGAGCGGGTCGTGGGGGGCGCGTCAGGACGAGCGGGTCGGAGGAGAGCGGGTCAGGCCGTCCCGCCGGTCGGCCCGGTGGTGAGGAGGTGCCAGAAGCGGGGGGTGAGGGAGTCGGCGGTCGGGGGCGGGGCGGCGCGGGTGGTGGCGCCCCAGTGGGTGGGGACGTGGTGCTCCTGGTGGAGGGCGGTGAGGGCGGCCGCGAGGGTGTCGGCGGGGGCCGGGACGAGACGGGCGAGGGCGCGCAGGTGCGGCTGCCAGCGGCCGGCGACGCACTGGCGCAGGAGGTGGTCCAGGGCCTCGCGGCGGCCGGTCGCCTCGACCAGCTCGGGCAGGCCCAGGCCGAGGGCCTCGGCGAGGGCCCGGGTCTGCTCCTCGTCGCCGTCCCAGTGGCCGGTCAGTTCGGCCTGCCGGTAGGCGTCAAGGGCGGTGCCGGTGCGGTCGGCGACGGCGGCCTGGCCGAGTTCGCGGGCGATCCGGTGGTCGCGCAGCCGGACCGGGCGGGTGTCCATCAGGACGACGGCGGGGCACCAGAGGGCCCGGGCGAGGGCGATGAACTCGGCCTCGTCGGGGCGCAGCTCGCCGTTCTCCCAGGCCAGGACGTGGACGGGCAGCAGCCGGACACCGTGCGCGGCCATGCCCTCGGCGACCTGCTCGGGGGTCAGCCCGAGGGCGGCCCGGTGGGCGCGGGCGGCCCCCGGCGAGAACGGCACCGGGGGTTGGGCGGCGGGGGGCTTTCTGCGGCGCATGCCACCGAACGGTAGGGGCGGAGCACGGCGCGGCCCCAGCGACCGAACGCACGAAGCGGCCCGGGCCGGGGTGGTGCCGCGCTGGGCGATCCCACAGCCCGTCAGCGGGTGTTCCGTGTGACCAACCCCTCCGTGACCTCGGTTGACTCCCGGTTCGGCCGCGTGATGGGATCCTGGGGCCAATCGGAGGCATGGAGAGGAAGCCGGTGCGAGTCCGGCGCGGTCCCGCCACTGTCACCGGGGAGCACGCTCGGAACTCCCTCCTTGCCCGCCAGCGCACAGGAGGGGCCCATCACGGCAGGCCGTCAGAAGCCGCCGGAAGGCTCCGGGGGTGCGTCCGACCCGGAAGCCAGGAGACTCTCGCCCCCGTTACGTCGAACCAGGGCGCGGACCCTGAGTGAGGACACCCACGCGATGCAGGCTGCCCCGCCCGGCCGGGCTCCGAGCTCTCCCACGACGGGTCGTCCTCCGACGGGCTGCCTTCCGCCGAGCGGCCTCCCGACGGGCCGCCTTCCACTGGTCTGCCTTCCGCTGAGCTGCCTTCCGCCGTGCGGCCGGTGACCGTGCGCCGGGCCGCGATACGCCCGGCGGCCCGCGCCGCCGCGTACGCGCTGGGCGCCGTGGCCGGCTACGCCGCCGACGCCCGCTTCGCCGACCCCCGCCGGGGCCATCCGGTCGCCCTCTTCGGTAGCGCGGCGACCCGGCTGGAGCGGCGGCTGTGGCGCGACGGCCGGGCCGCCGGGGCCGGGTACACCGCGCTGTGCGTGGGCGCGGTCGCGGCGGGCGCGCTCGCCCTGGACCGTACGGCGGGCCGGCGCCCGCTGGGCCGGGCGGCGCTGGCCGCGGCCGCGACCTGGACGGTGCTCGGCGGCACCTCGCTGACCCGGGAGGCCCGTACGATCGGCCGCTCGCTGGCCGACGGCGACCTGACGGCGGCCCGGGAACGGCTGCCGCACCTGTGCGGGCGGGACCCGAGCGCGCTGGACGGCCCGCAGATCGCCCGCGCGGTGGTCGAGTCGGTGGCCGAGAACACCGCCGACGCCGTGGTGAACGCGCTCACCTGGGGTGCCCTGGCGGGCACGCCCGGGCTGCTGGCGTTCCGCGCGGTGAACACCCTGGACGCCATGGTGGGCCACCGCTCGCCGCGCTACGCCCGGTTCGGCTGGGCCTCGGCCCGGCTGGACGACGTGGCGGGCTGGCCGGGCGCCCGGCTGACGGCGCTGCTGACGGTCGCCGCCGCCCCGCACCCCGGCACCGCCTGGCGGGTCTGGCGGCGCGACGGCTCCTCGCACCCGAGCCCCAACGCGGGCCAGGCGGAGTCCGCCTTCGCGGGCGCGGTGGGCGTCCGGCTGGGCGGGACGCTGCGCTACGGCGAGAGGGTCGAGCACCGGCCGGTACTGGGCGCGGAACTGCGGCCGGTGACGGTGGACGACATCGAACGGGCCTGCGCGCTCTCCCGGCGGGTGGGCGTGCTGGCGCTGGGTACGACGGTCGCGGGGCACGTCCTGCTGCGCGCGCTCCTGGGGAAGAGGGGAAGGGCATGACGAACGCGCTGCTGGTCGCGGGGACGACCTCGGACGCCGGAAAGAGCGTGGTGACAGCCGGCATCTGCCGCTGGCTGGCCCGCCAGGGCGTGCGGGTCGCGCCGTTCAAGGCACAGAACATGTCGCTGAACTCCTTCGTCACCGCCGACGGTGCCGAGATCGGCCGCGCCCAGGCGATGCAGGCGCAGGCCGCCCGGGTGGAGGCGGAGGCGGCGATGAACCCGGTGCTGCTCAAGCCCGGCGCGGACGGCCGCAGCCAGGTGGTGCTGCTGGGCCGGCCGGTCGCCGAGGTGGGCGCGCTGGACTACCGCGAGCGCAAGCCCGTCCTGCTGGAGCGCGCCCTGGAGTGCCTGGCCGACCTGCGCCGGCGCTACGACGTGGTCGTCTGCGAGGGCGCCGGCTCGCCGACCGAGATCAACCTGCGCGACCGCGACATCGCCAACATGGGCCTGGCCACGGCCGCCGCGCTGCCCGTGGTGGTGGTCGGGGACATCGACCGCGGCGGGGTGTTCGCGGCGATGTACGGGACGCTGGCCCTGCTGTCGGCGGAGGACCAGCGGCACGTGGCGGGCTGGTTCGTCAACAAGTTCCGCGGCGACGCGCGGCTGCTCGCGCCCGGGCTGGAGATGCTGCACGAGCTGACCGGCCGTCCGGTGCTCGGCACACTGCCGATGCTGCCCGGGCTGTGGCTGGACGCCGAGGACTCGCTGGACCTGTCGACGGTGGTGGACCGGGTCGACGGGCGCGGGCCGCTCGGGGCGGACGTCCTGCGGGTGGCCGTGGTGCGCTTCCCCCGGCTGTCCAACTTCACCGACCTGGACGCGCTGGCGCAGGAGCCGGGCGTGCTGGTGCGCTGGGCGACCCGGCCGGAGGAGCTGGCCGACGCCGACCTGGTGGTGCTGCCCGGGACCCGGGCCACCGTGGCGGACCTCGCCTGGCTGCGTGAGCGCGGCCTGGAGCCGGTGCTCAAGGCGCGGGCGGCGGCCGGCCTGCCGGTCCTCGGGGTGTGCGGCGGCTACCAGATGCTGGCGCGCTCGATCGAGGACGCGGTGGAGTCCAGGGCCGGCCTCGTGGACGGGCTCGGGCTGCTGCCGGCCGAGGTGCGGTTCGGCGTCGGCAAGGTGCTGGCACGGCCGGTCGGCGAGGCGTACGGGCACCGGGTCGAGGGCTACGAGATCCACCACGGGGTGGTGACGGTCGAGGGCGGTGAACCGTTCTTCTCCGACGGCGACGGGCAGGGCCTGGACGGCTGCCGGGTCGGCTCGGTCTGGGGCACCACCTGGCACGGCGCGCTGGAGAACGACGGCTTCCGCCGTGAACTCCTGCGCGAGGTCGCCGACTTGGCGGGCCGGGCGTTCGTCCCGGCGCCGGACACCTCGTTCGCCGAAGCGCGCGAGGCCCGGCTGGACCGGCTGGGCGACCTGATCGAGGAACACGCGGACACCGACGCGCTGTGGAAGCTGATCGAGGGCGGGGTGCCGGCGGCCGGATCGCTGCCGAACCTGCCGCCCGGGGCACCTGGGAGTGACGCATGAGTGACGTCCGCTATCCGTTCACCGCGATCGTCGGCATGGCCGACCTTCGGCTCGGGCTGCTGCTGAACGCGGTCTCCCCGGCCGTCGGCGGCGTGCTGGTCCGCGGTGAGAAGGGCACCGCCAAGTCGACCATGGTGCGCGCGCTGGCCGGGCTGCTGCCCTCCATCGCCGCCGTGGACGACTGCCGGTTCGCCTGCGACCCGGCCGCGCCGGACCCGCACTGCCCGGACGGGCCGCACGACGCCCCCGGGAGCCACGAACGGCCCTCCCAGCTGGTCGAGTTGCCGGTCGGCGTGGCCGAGGACCGGATCGTCGGCTCGCTCGACCTGGAGCGCGCGCTGGCCGAGGGCGTCAAGGCCTACGAACCCGGGCTGCTCGCCAAGGCGCACCGCGGCGTGCTCTACATCGACGAGGTCAACCTGCTCCAGGACCACGTGGTGGACCTGCTGCTGGACGCCGCCGCGATGGGCCGCTCGTACGTCGAGCGCGAAGGCGTGTCGGTGCGGCACGCGGCCCGGTTCCTGCTGGTCGGCACGATGAACCCGGAGGAGGGCGAGCTGCGTCCGCAGCTGCTCGACCGCTTCGGCCTGACCGTCGAGATCGCCGCCACCCGGGACCCGGCCGAGCGCGCCGAGGTCGTCCGGCGCCGGCTCGGCTACGACGCGGACCCGGCCGGCTTCGCCGCCCGGTTCGCCGAGGAGGAGCGGGAGCTCGCCGAACGCATCACCACCGCACGGGAGTTGCTGCCCAAGGTCGAACTGGCCGATGTGGCACTGCGTCAGATCACCGCCGTGTGCGCCGCGTTCGAGGTGGACGGGCTGCGCGCGGACATCGTGATGGCCCGCACCGCCGTCGCGCTCGCCGCCTGGGACGGGCGCACCGAGGTGCTGGAGGAGGACGTCCGCACGGCCGCCCGGCTGGCACTGCCGCACCGGCGGCGCCGCAACCCCTTCGACGCGCCGGGGCTGGACGAGGAGCAGCTGGACCGGACGCTGGAGGAGCACGCCCAGGAGGAGGACCCGGAGCCCGAGGGCGACGGCCCCGGGGACGGCGGGGACGACCCTGAGGGCGGGCCCGACGGCGGTTCCGACGGCGGCGACGGGCCGGACGGGGGCGGGCCGGACGGCGGCGGAGCCCCCGAGCCGTCCGACGGCGGCGCGCCGGAACCGGCCGCGACGCCCGGCGACGACCTGCCGGCGCAGCCGCCCGTACCGGCCCAACACCCCTCCCCCGCACGGGAGTCGTCGCCGGTCGCGGCCGGCGACCCGTACCGGACCAAGCTCTTCACCGTCCGGGGCACCGGCCGTGGCGCCCAGGGCCGCCGCTCCCCCGCCGAGACCAACGGCGGGCACACCATCCGCGCCCGCCGCCCGCAGGGCGCGCTCGGCCGGCTGCACCTGACCGCGACGCTGCAGGCCGCCGCCCCGCACCAGGCGGCGCGCGGGCGCAGCGGCCGGGCGCTGGTGCTGAAGAAGGACGACTTCCGCGAACAGGTGCGCCAGGGACGGGAGTCCAACCTGGTGCTGTTCCTGGTCGACGCCTCCGGCTCGATGGCCGCCCGGCAGCGGATGACCGCCGTCAAGGGCGCCGTGCTGTCGCTGCTGATGGACGCCTACCAGCGGCGCGACAAGATCGGCATGATCACCTTCCGGGGCGCCGGCGCCGAGCTGGCGCTGCCGCCCACCTCCTCCGTCGAGGTCGGCGCGGCCCGACTGGAGACGCTGCCCACCGGCGGGCGGACCCCGCTCGCCGCCGGACTGCTGCGCGCCCACGAGGTGCTGCGGGTCGAGCGGCTGCGCGACCCCGACCGCCGCCCGCTGCTGGTCGTGGTGACCGACGGCCGGGCCACCGGCGGGCGCGACGCGCTCACGCAGTCCCACCGGGCCGCCGCGCTGTTCGCGGCACAGGGCACGGCGAGCGTGGTGCTGGACTGCGAGTCCGGCCCGGTCCGCCTGGGCCTGGCCCGCACCCTGGCCGGGCAGCTCGGCGGCACCGCCGTCAGCCTGGACGAGCTGCGCGCCGAGGGCGTCGCCTCGCTCGTCCGGGAGAACCGCCCCACCACCGTCCGCGACCACCGAGCGACCACCCTGCGAAAGGCGGCCTGACCCATGCCCAAGGGCGTTCCCGAGAGCATCCCCGACGACGGCCTGACGACCCGTCAGCGCCGTACCCAGCCGATCACCGCCGTGCACACCGGCCCCGGCAAGGGCAAGTCCACGGCCGCGTTCGGCATGGCGCTGCGGGCCTGGAACCAGGGCTGGCCGGTCGGGGTGTTCCAGTTCGTGAAGTCCGCCAAGTGGAAGGTCGGCGAGGAGAACGCGCTGCGCGTGCTCGGCGCCTCCGGCGAGGGCGGCACCGTCGACTGGCACAAGATGGGCTCCGGCTGGTCCTGGATCCAGCGCTCCGCCGAGCAGGAGATGACCAGCGAGGAAGCGGCCAAGGAGGGCTGGGAGCAGGTCAAGCGCGACCTCGCGGCCGAGACCTACCGCTTCTACGTGCTCGACGAGTTCACCTACCCGATGCACTGGGGCTGGGTCGACCCGGACGAGGTGGTCGCCGTCCTGAAGGACCGCCCGGGCAGCCAGCACGTCGTCATCACCGGCCGGTACGCGCCCGAGGCGCTGACCGGCTTCGCCGACCTGGTCACCGAGATGACCAAGGTCAAGCACCCCATGGACGCCGGCCGCAAGGGCCAGCGCGGCATCGAGTGGTAGATCGAGTGGTAGACCGTTGAGCAACATCCCCCGCCTCGTCATCGCCGCGCCCTCCTCCGGCGCCGGCAAGACCACCGTCGCCACCGGCCTGATCGCGGCGCTCGCCGCGCGCGGGCTGGCGGTGTCGCCGCACAAGGTCGGCCCCGACTACATCGACCCGGGCTACCACGCGCTCGCCGCCGGGCGCCCGGGGCGCAACCTGGACGCCTTCCTGTGCGGTCCGGAGCGGATCGCCCCGCTGTTCCTGCACGGCGCGGCGGGGGCGGACATCGCGGTGGTCGAAGGCGTCATGGGCCTGTTCGACGGGGCCTCCGGGCGCGGGGAGCTCGCGTCCACGGCGCACGTCGCCAAGCTGCTGCGGGCACCGGTGGTGCTGGTCGTGGACGGCTCCTCGCAGTCCCGCTCGGTGGCCGCGCTGGTGCACGGCTTCGCCTCCTGGGACCCGGAGGTCCGGCTCGCCGGGGTGATCCTCAACCGGGTCGCCTCCGACCGGCACGAGCACCTGCTGCGCGAGGCCCTGGAGGAGGGCTCCGGCGTGCCGGTGCTCGGCGCGCTGCGCCGCTCGGCGGCGGTCGCCACGCCCTCCCGCCACCTCGGACTGATCCCGGCGGTGGAACGCTCGGCGGAGGCCCTGAAGGCCGTCGCCGACATGGGCGACCTGGTCGGCTCCTCCGTCGACCTCGACGCCCTGCTCGAACTCGCCCGCACCGCACCCGAGTTACACGCGGAACCCTGGGACGCCTCGGCCGAGGTCAGCCCGGTCGCCGGACGCCCCCGGATCGCCCTCGCGGGCGGCGCGGCATTCTCCTTCTCGTACGCCGAGAACGCCGAACTGCTCGGCGCGGCGGGCGCCGAGGTCGTCCCGTTCGACCCGCTGAACGCCTCGGCACTGCCGGAGGGCACCGCCGGACTGGTCATCGGCGGCGGCTTCCCGGAGCTGTACGTACGGGAGTTGAGCGGAAACGCGGCCCTGCGCTCGGCCATCGCGGCCTTCGCCGCCGACGGCGGGCCGATCGCCGCCGAGTGCGCCGGACTGCTCTACCTGGGCCGGGAGTTGGACGGCCTGCCGATGTGCGGAGTGCTCGCCGCCGACGCCCGGATGACCGAACGGCTCACCCTCGGCTACCGGGAGGCCGTCGCCCTGCACGACTCGCCGCTCGCGGTGGCCGGCACCCGGCTGCGCGGCCACGAGTTCCACCGGACGGTCTGCGAACCGGGCGCGGGCGAACACCCCGCGTGGGGCTGGCACCTGCCGACCGGGCCGCGCACGGAGGGCTTCGCCGGAGGCAACGTGCACGCCTCCTACCTGCACCTGCACTGGGCGGGGGCGCCGTCCCTGGCCTCGTCCTTCACGGCCGCCGCGGCGGCGTACCGGGCGGGCCTGGCGGGGCGGTAGGGGCGGGAGGGCTGAGCGGGCCAGGGGGGCCTCGCGGGCCTCGCGGGCCGGTAATCCGGCTGCCCGCCGGACCGTTCGTGCCTAGCATGCGGGCATGCATGTGATCGTCCTCAACGGAGGCTCCAGCTCCGGCAAGTCGAGCATCGCCCGGCGCCTCCAGGAGCTGCTGCCCGGGCCGTGGCTGCACCTCGGCGCCGACACTCTCGTCGGCGCGCTGCCGCCCTCGCTGCTGGCCGGCGGCGAGGGCATCGGCGGTGTGGCGGAGGGCGACGGCACGGTCGAGGTCGGCCCGGCCTTCGCCGCGCTCGACACCGCCTGGACCGCCGGGTTGGCCGCGATGGCCCGGGCCGGCGCCCGGATCGTGGTCGACGAGGTGTTCCTCGGCACCACCGCCTCGCAGGCCCGCTGGCGGGCGGCGCTGACGGGCCTGGACGTGCTCTGGGTCGGGGTGCGCTGCGACCCGGCGGTGGCAGCCGCCCGGGAGGCCGCGCGCGGCGACCGGGTCGCCGGGATGGCCGCCGCGCAGGCGGCGGCGGTGCACGAGGGGGTGGCGTACGACCTGGTCGTGGACACCTCGCGGGCCACGGCGGCGGACTGTGCCGCGCTGATCGCGGAGCGCTGCCGGAGTCACCCGGGGTCCTGAGTCCTCGGCCGCCCCGGCGCCTCGGGCCGCTCCGGCTCCTCAGGCCGTGCCGTTGCCGAAGGTGCCGGTCACCGGGTCGCCGACGCGGAAGCAGGCGGCGCAGCGGAGGCGAGTGTAGATCGCCACCGGGCCCATGCAGACGTCCTCGCGGCCGTCCGCCACGGACTTGGAGCCGGCGGGCTTTCCGCAGTCCAGGCAGAGGCGGTCGGGGCGGGCGGCGGTCGAGCAGGCGCGGCAGACCAGGTGGGTCGGGTGCTCGGCGTGCACCACGACGGGCTGCGGGCCGCCGTGGAGCAGGTGGTCGCACCACGTGCAGGACTCGTCCGCCTGCGCCGCGAGCATCCGGGACCGGGTCTCCTGCTGCCACCTGGCCGCGTTCTGCAGCGGCACCTTCACCGGCGGGCCCCACCCGGCGGCGCTGAGCCACTGGGCGCCCTCCGCGCCGGCCGCCCGCAGCTGGTCGTCGACGGCGATGTCCCTGGGGGTCTTGTCCTTCATCGGGCCTCTCCTCCGGTGCGGGTCCGCATGCGCGGCTCCGTCCGGGTTAACGCGGGCAGGAGGCCGCCGGACACGCTCCGGCGCCCCGCCCCGCCCCGTCCCGCGCCCGGCCGTCCCGGGGCGGGGCACCGGCGGCGGCTCAGAGCAGGGACTCGGTGTCGCCGTGCGCGATGAGGAGCTTGCGCAGCAGGCCGTCGAGCCGGACGCGCTCGTCCTCGTCGAGCACGGCGAGGATGCGCTCCTCGTTGCGGACGTGTCCGGCCAGGGCGCCGTCGATCAGTTCCTTGCCCGCCGGGGTGAGGCGGATGAGGACGGCGCGGCGGTCGTCCGGGCAGGGGTTGCGCTCGACCAGGCCCTTGGCGGAGAGCCGGTCGACCCGGTTGGTGATGGCGCCGGAGGTGACCATGGCGGACTTGAGCAGGGCGCGGGCGTTGAGCTCGTAGGGCTCGCCGGAGCGGCGCAGGGTGGCCAGGACGTCGAACTCCGAGGAGTCCAGGCCGCAGGTGGTGAAGTACTCGCGCAGGGCGTTGTCGACCCGGACGTTGAGCCGCCGCAGCCGGCCGATCAGCGCCATGGCCTCGGGGTTCAGGTCGGGGCGGGCCCTCGCCCACTGCTCGACGATGTCGTCGATGGTGTCGCGCTGCTGCATGGTCTGCCGCCTCTCCCGGTCCTGCTCTTCTGGTGCCCCGCCCGAATATCTTAACCTTCACATACTTGACGTTCACCTACCTGCCCGCGTAGAACTTATCTCAACGTTCAGATAATCAACGTTGAGGGGATGGTCGCCATGGACCGCAAGCGCGCAGGAATCGCCGCCACCGCCGCACTCGCCCCGGCCGCCTGGGGCACGACCTACCTGGTCACCACCCAGCTGCTGCCCGAGGGCCGCCCGCTGCTGCTCGCCGCGCTGCGCGCCCTGCCGGCCGGACTGCTCCTGCTGATGATCGGCCGCAAACTGCCCAGGGGGCGCTGGTGGGGGCGCGCGGCAGTGCTCGGGATGCTCAACATCGGGCTGTTCTTCCCGCTCACCTTCGTCGGCGCCTACCGCCTGCCCGGCGGCGTCGCGGCCACCATCGGGGCGATCCAGCCCCTGCTCGTCGCCGGCTTCTCCATCGGCGTCCTCGGCATCCGGCCCGGACGGCGCGCCCTGACCGCCGGACTGGTCGGCGTCGGCGGGGTCGCGCTCCTGGTCCTCAAGAGCGGCGCCCGCCTCGACGGCGTCGGAATCGCCGCGATGGTCGCCGCGATCGCCCTGATGGCCATGGGCACCGTCCTCACCCGCCGCTGGGGCCGCCCCGAGGGCGCCACCCTGCTCGACCTCACCGCCTGGCAGCTCCTCGCCGGCTCGGTCCTCCTGGTCCCGCTCGCGGCGCTCGTCGAGGGCGCGCCGCCCGCCCTGAGCGTCGCCAACCTGGCCGGCTTCGCCTACCTGGGACTGCTCAGCACCGCCCTCGGCTACGTCCTCTGGTTCCGCGGCATCGCCCACCTCGGCGCCGGCCCGGCCTCCTTCCTCGGCCTGATCAACCCGATCGTCGCCACCATCGGCGGCCTCGTCGTCCTCGGCCAGACCCTCACCCCCTGGCAGGTCCTCGGCCTCCTCCTCGCCCTCGCCGCCCTGATCGCCGGCCAGTCCCCCACCCGCCCGACCCCGGCTCCCACCCCCGCACCGGCGCAGACCCCGGCCAAAGCTCCGACCCCGCCCCCCGTCCCCGCCACCACCCGCTGACCGGAACCCGATCGAATGCCTGCGGGCAGCAGCCCCGCAGGCATTCGGCTGTCTCCACCCGATTCCGGGTACGGAGGTCACAAACGGGTAGACGGCTGTCAGCCCGACCCAACCGGCGCGGAAGGAATGGGATGACCCCCATGGTCGATTCCGACGGACTCCACGCGGCGATCGCCGCACAGATCGAAGGGTTCGTCTCGACCGCTGACCCAGGCGTGCGCAGCGTCCTGGTCAAGACGTTCGACGGCCCCGGACTGACCGTCGCCCACCGGGCGGACCTGGTCCTGCCAGCCGCGAGCCTGGCGAAGATGATCCTCGGGGTCGCCCTCTTCGAGGCGGCCGAACGCGGCGAGCTGGACCCCGGGGCCCGTGTGCGGATCGGCTCCCTTCCGGGCACGATGTACCCGAGCGTCCTCCAGGCCTTCGACCACGATTCGACCGTCACGGTACGGGAGTTGTGCGGCTTCGCCCTGGTGACCAGCGACAACCCGGCGGCCGAGCACATTCGCGCGGTCCTGGGACAGGAGCGGATCGACGCCACCGTCAAGGCCCTCGGACTGCACAACACGGCCTTCCCGGCGGGGTTCTCCGAGCGGGAGCTCGGACCGCTCGGGCGTGCCAACACCACCACCGCCGAGGACATGCTGCGCCTGATCGAGCACATCGACCGGACACCGCACCTGGAGCCGGTCCGCCGCTACCTGGTCAACTACCTTCGGAACGACAGGATTCCGTCCCGCCTCGACGACGACGTGCCGGTCCGGCACAAGACCGGCAGCCTGCGCGGGATCGTCAACGACGCGGGTATCGTCCTGCATCCGGCCGGTCGGATCGCCCTGGTCTTCCTGACGGAGGGCCAGTCCGACAACATCCGCACGGCCCAGGAGATCGGGCAGGTGTCCGATCGGATCGTCCGGATCATCACAGCGGGGGCGGCGCTCTGACGCCGCCGCGGGGGGTGGCGCGTGGCCGTGTCTCAGGAACGACAACTGCGCAAGGTACTGGCACTGGTCAACACCCTCGCCCTGACGGTGGGCCTGGTGTGCGTCGTGACGGCGGCGCTGCTGACCCACCAGCAGGTCCTCGCCACCGTCCTCAGCCTCATCGGCGGTGCCTTCGTGTCGGCGGCCACGGTCACCCTGGCCATCGGCTCCCTCACCGTTCGGGAGACCACGGAGCAGGTGGACAGCGCCGTGCTCCGCGGCATGCAGGACGTCCTCGGGCCGGTGCGCGATCCGCTGTTCGCCGGAGCACTGTCGGCCTACCGCTACGACTGCCTGCTCTCCCCCGCACCGGACGGTGACGCCCACCCCGACTACATCTACCAGAGCTTCCGGATCTCCTACCGGATCGAGGCCCTGCCCGCGCTGGTGACGATCGCCTGCCTCGCCTCCAACGACGACACCGGCCTGGACGGCTTCACCGGACCCGAGTGCCTGCTCCGCTGGATGATCGACGACAATCTGGACCCGGACGACCCCGAGGTCTTCACCATCGGCGCGGTCCGGGTGGACAACCGAGAGCTGGAGCGCCGGCCGGCGACGCACGAGACCGTCGCCGGCGGGCAGGCGAGGATCGAACACTTCGCGGTCCCGCACGACGCCCAGGTCACCGTCGGGCATCTCGTCGAGCTGAGTGTCACGGCGCGCAAGTTCGTGGGCAACGACCGGCGGATCCGCGTCCAGGCCCAGGTGTTCCGCCACGTCACCGACGCCGAGTACCGGCTCACCGTCGACCCGGCTCTCAGGCCGACCCGGCTGAGCGTGAACGCCTCGGAGATCAGTGCGCTCGGGGCCGCCCACGGAGCCAGCGTCCGGGCCACCTTCCCCGCGCCGTTCCACACCACGGCCGGGCTGATCCAGCTTCCCTTCCCCCTCCAGCCCGGGAGCGTCATGGCCTTCACCATCGACCGGGACGTGACCTGACCGACGGCCGGCCCGGCGGGCGGGCGGTCAGCCGGTGGCGCGGATGTAGATGTCGGCGGCGCCGGGGAGGCCGCCGGGGATGGTGGCGACGTAGATGCGGCGGGCGGTGGGGGCGTGGGTGGGGGTGGGGGGCCAGGTGGGGCTGAGGGTGGGGGCCAGGGTGGGGGTGGGGGTCGGGGGTTCGGTTTCGGGGGTCGGTTCGGGGGCGGGGGCGGGGGCGGCCTCGGCCTCCGGGTCGGCCTCGGAGTCGGGCTCGGCCTCGGGGTCCGCCTCGGGGGCGAGGACCTGGGCGGGGCCGTCGTCGGCCGGGGAGGGGGAGGGCGAGGGGACGGCGGCCGTGGCGGAGGGCGGCGAGGAGGGCGGGAGGGGGCCGTCGGGGAGTTCCGGGGCCTCGGCCGGTTCGTCGCCGCCGAGGGCCGCGACGAGGTCGGGCGGGAGGGGCGCGGTCGGGCCCGGGGAGGGGAGGTCGTAGGCGGTGAGGAACTCGCCGAGGCCCGGGGCCCGGCCGCCGCCGAGGCGGTAGTGGAGGTAGGCGACGGGGGCGCCGTCGGAGGTGTGGGTGTAGACGGCGCCGACCGGGACGTAGTAGCGGTCGGTGCCGGGGTGCTGGGAGGGGTGGAGGCCGGCCAGGCGTTCGGCGCGGTCGCGGTCGGTCTCGTGGCCGGTGCGGCCGAGGGTGAGCGAGTTGACGCCGCGCACCACGAGGGCGGCGGCGACGGACACGCACAGCACCAGCCCCACGGCGACGGTGCGCCGCAGGACCGGGCGGCCGTGCAGGGCGGGCCAGGAGTCCGTCACCATGCGCTCGGGTGGGATGCCGTCCATGGTTGCTCGCTCCCCCTCGATCAGGACGTTCGATCCGGACATTCCGATCAGGACGTCACACTGTGCTCGACGTGGGACCGTAGCCGAGAGTTCCTCAGCCCAGGTAGGCGGGGGCCACCGCGGCCTTGGTGACCGGCCGCGCACTGCCCGTGCCGTCCGCCGGGACGGTCCACAGGTCGGCCCCGTAGTCGCCGGGCAGGGCGTAGACGAGGGTGTCGCCGCCGGACCAGAGCGCCTGGTCGTCGATGTCGCGCTGCTCGGCGGTGGCGGTCTCGGTCATGGTGGCGAGGTCGAGGACGTACAGCCGCCACGGCGCGTCGGCGGGCAGGCCGGGGACGCGCTTCTTGTACGCGACGCGGGTGCCGTCCGGGGAGAGCGAGGGGCACTCGACGTTGTCGTGCAGGGCGGTGAGGGTGCGGGCGGCGAGGTCGCCGCGGACGAGGTGGGTCGTCCCCGCGCTGGCGACGGTGGCGTAGAAGGTGTTGTCGTCGGCGAAGGTGACGCCCCAGATGTTGATGTCGTGCGCCTGGTAGGGCCGGCCGTCCAGGATGACGGTGAAGTCCTCCAGGTTCTCCCGGAGGTTCCAGTCGCGGACGTCCACGATCGAGGTGCGGGTGGAGAAGTCGCTGCCGGCGTAGGAGTCGCCGCTGACGAAGACCGTCCAGGCGGCGAGGTGCCCGGACGGCGAGACCCGGGAGCGGGTGGGGATGCCGGCGGCCGGGAAGGAGCGCCGCTCGCGCAGGTGGTCGTCCAGGATGACGGCCCGGTAGGTGTCCTCCAGCGCGCCGCGCTGGGCCTGGAGGCAGATGCCGGTGCCGGCGGCGGCGTGGAAGCGCAGGCACTGGACGCCGGAGGCCGTTCGGGGGCCGTCCGGGTGGTCGGCGGGGACGGTGGTGATCTCGTCCCGGTGCGGGCCCCAGGCCATGTTGCGGAACAGCAGTTCCCGGCCGCCGCTCGGCACCTGGAGCGAGACGGGGCCGGATTCGACCGGTGGCCCGCCGGCCTGGACCTGGTCCCGGCGGGCGGTGCGGTCGGCGGCGTAGAGCACGGCCCCGGTGCCGACCGCGCCGAGCACCAGGACGGCGACCAGGAGCACGATCACCCTGGTCCGGTTCTGCAGGTTCACGGCTTCTCCTCGGCGGACGCGACGGACTCGGCGGGCGCGGGAACGGCAGCGGACTCGGCGGCGGCGGGATCGGCTACGACGGGAACGGCGGCGGCGGGATCGGCGGCAGACACGGCGGCGGGCGCGGCGGGGCGCAGCACCAAGGCCGCGCCGAGCACGCACAGCGCCAGCGCCCCCGCCGACCAGCCCAGCGCCGCGGGGCCGCCGATCACGCCCCAGAGCGCGCCGAACAGCAGTGAGCAGGCGAACCGGGCCAGTGCCTGCCCGGTGCCGACCAGGGCGAGCCCGGCGCCGCGCTGTTCGGGCGGGACGGCGTCGGCGGCCGCGGCGGCGAGCACGCCGTCGGTGGCCGCGTAGAAGGCGCCGTGCAGCGCCAGCACGCAGACCACCGCCGGCAGCCCGCGCAGGGGCGAGAGCAGCACCCCGTACGCGAGCAGCAGCACGGCGTGTCCGGCGAGGAAGAGCCGGTGGCGGCCGATCCGGTCGGCGAGCGCGCCGAGCGGGACGGCGAGCAGCAGGAAGCCGGCGGCGGTGCCCAGCGGCAGCAGCGGGAACAGGTCGACGGACAGGTGCAGCCGGCGCTGGACGAGCAGGTAGAGGAAGGAGTCGCTGACGGTGGTCAGCCCGAGCAGGACGGCGCAGGCGGTCAGCCTGCGCAGTCCGGGCAGGCGCAGCAGGGTGAGGCTGTCGCGCAGTGCCGGTGCCGGAGTCGACGGGTCGTCACCGGCCTGCCGGTTGGGCACGAACAGCAGCAGGATCAGCACGCCCAGGACGGCGACGCACGAGCTGACCGTGAACACCGCGTCGTAGCCGTGCCGTTCACCGCCGTCGGCGAGCAGCGGGCCGCCGGCCAGGCGCAGCACCAGGAAGGCGGTGAGCGGCCCGAGCAGGGCGCCGGCCGTGTCCATCGCCCGGTGCACGCCGAACGCCCGTCCGCGGTGGGCGGGTTCGGTGGCGAGCGAGATCATCGCGTCCCGGGGCGCGGTGCGCAGGCCCTTGCCGGTGCGGTCGACGGCGATCACGGCGCCGATCAGCGGCACGGTGTGGACGAGCAGCAGCAGCGGCCGGCAGAGCGCGGACAGCCCGTACCCGACGGCCGCGACGGCCTTGTGGCGGGTGGCGCCGTCGCGGCCCCGGCGGTCGGCGAGGTGGCCGCCGGCGAGGCGGACCAGGGCACTGAAGCCGTTCTGGATGCCGTCGAGCAGGCCGAAGCCGAGCGGGGAGAGGCCGAGTCCGGTGAGCAGGTAGAGGGGGAGGACGGCGGTGACCATCTCGGAGGAGACGTCGGTGACCAGGCTGACGGCACCGAGGGCGAGCACCGTCCCGGGGACGGCGCCCCGCCGCACCGGGCCGGTGGCCGGTGCGGCGGGGGCCTTCGAACTGCGGGAGTCCGCGACGTACACGGGCGTCAGTTCCAGATGCCGGTGATGTCGGCGGCGCCGGCCGAGTTGCCCGCGTGGGTGCCGAGGCCGGCCAGGTCCTCCAGGGTGTGCAGCACGTCGTAGTGGTTGTACGTGGTGGCGGTGCTGCTGCCGGGGGCGACGTGGGCGCCGTAGACCAGGGTCGGGATGCGGTTGCCGGACAGCTTGTTGTCCTCGTCGAAGGTGACGACGAGGAGGCTGTTGTGGCTCTGCGCCCACTGCGCGTAGCCGTCGAGGTTGGCCTGCAGCCAGGAGTCGCCGGTGCCGACGGAGCAGTCGTGCATGTCGTCGCAGAGGTCCGGGACGACGAAGGAGACCTTGGGCAGGGTGGTGAAGTCGGTCGGGAACGCGTCCATGCCGTACGCGCTGCCGGTGGGCACGTTGCCGAAGCCGAACCACGGGTTGTGCTTCTGCGCGTAGTTGTCGACGCGGCAGTCGGTGGCGCCCGGGGCGGGCAGGCCCTCGTTGTAGCTGGCCCAGGTCTGGCCGGCGCCGAGCAGTTCGGAAGCCAGGTTGGGCTGCTGGAGCGCGCCGACGTCCACGCAGCTGTCGTCCACGATGCCCTGCGCGCTGCCCGAGAACAGCATGTAGTAGTTGGGCTGGCTGGGGTGGGTGAGCGCGTAGGACTGGGCCAGCTTCGCGCCGCCGGCCACCAGGGTGCCGTTGATGTACGGGGCGCCGGAGCTGCCGATGACCTGCGAGTAGGCGTGGTTCTCCAGGACGACGACCACCACGTGGTCCGGCGCGGGCAGGCCGGCGGCGGTGTCGGCGGCCGCGCTGCCGCCGGCGGCCCAGAGGCCGAGCGAGCCGGCCACCAGGCCGAGGCCGGCGGCGAGGGCGGTCAGCGGGCGGAGCCGGCGGCGGCGGGCGGGGTGCTCGGCGGCGGACGGGGCGGGGGTGGGGGTGCCGGGGGTACGCGGTCGTGCGAAGGCCATGGGGTCCTCCGGGGTCGGGGCTGCCGGGGCGGGAGCGCCGAGAACAGTAGGATCGCCGCGGTGTCGTGTACCGCACAAGACAAGTGAAGAACAGACGAACACCTGCCGCGAGCGGGCGATCCGGTTCGTGGACGTGCGGAAATGCGGCCCGCACGGCCCGCGCGACCCGTACCGCGGCCCGTGCCCCGGCCCGTACCGCGACCCGGCGGCGGACGTCACACCCGCCCCGATTGACCCCCTCCGGCCGACCGTGGTGGGATCACGGAGGCCCGCACGCGGGGGCCGGGACGGCAAGGAGCGCGGCACGTGATCGGACTGGTCGCCCCCGGGATGCCACCGGTGCCCCCGCGCACGCTCGTCGTCGGGATCGGCGCCGCCGCCGCTGCCGGGCGGACCGAGGCCATGCGGCTGCTGACGACCGTGCTCGACGAGGCCGGGCTGGACCGCTCCGCCGTGGCCCGGGTGGCCACCGTGGCCGGCAAGGCGGACCACCCGGCGGTGCGCTGGGTCGCGTTCTGCCTGGGCGGGGTGCCGGTGGACGAACATCCCGCGCGGGAGCTGGCGGGTGTGCCGGTGCCGAACCCGTCCGCGCGGGTCGGGGCGGCCGTCGGCACCGCGAGCGTCGCCGAGGCGGCCGCGCTGGCGAGCGCGCCGGGCGGCCGGCTGGTGGTCGCCAAGCGGAAGTCGGCGGCGGCGACGGTCGCGGTCGCC
This sequence comes from Kitasatospora sp. NPDC056446, assembly GCF_042796115.1. Classification (NCBI taxonomy): domain Bacteria; kingdom Bacillati; phylum Actinomycetota; class Actinomycetes; order Kitasatosporales; family Streptomycetaceae; genus Kitasatospora; species Kitasatospora sp. NPDC056446. Next base: position 21,119 of record NZ_JBHTRF010000071.1, read on the forward strand.
CGGGTGGCGGTGCACGGGCCGCCCGCCGCGGTCGACCCCGGATCCGACCCCTCAGCCCCGTCCGGTCCGTCCGGTCCGTCCGGCCCGCCGCACCGCGCCCCCGACGCCCCCTCCCCCACCACCGCCCAAGGAGACCCTGCGTGACCGCCCCCGAACCCGACCTGCGCCACCACGGCGACGCCGAGGTCCGCGCCGACGGGCTGGGCCTGGTCGACCTGGCCGTCAACGTCCGCACCGGCACGCCCCCGGCCTGGCTGCGCGAGCGCCTCGCCGCCACCCTCGCCGACCTCGCCGCCTACCCCGACCAGCGCACCGCCCGCGCCGCGGTGGCCGCCCGGCACGCCCGCCCGGTCGGGGAGGTGCTGCTCACCTCGGGCGCCGCCGAGGCCTTCGTCCTGCTGGCCCGGGTGGTGACGGCACGTCACATTGTGGTCGTGCACCCGCAGTTCACCGAGCCAGAGGCCGCGCTACGGGACGCCGGGCACCGGGTGCACCGGGTGCTGCTCACCCCCGAGGACGGGTTCCGGCTGGGGTCCGTCCCCGAGGAGGCGGACCTGGTGGTGCTCGGCAACCCGACGAACCCGACCTCCGTCCTGCACCCCGCCGGGGCCGTGGCGGCGCTCGCCCGGCCCGGGCGCACCCTGGTGGTGGACGAGGCGTTCATGGACACCGTGCCGGGCGAGCGGGAGTCCCTCGCCTCCGTCCGGGACCTGCCCGGCCGGGTGGTCGTGCTGCGCAGCCTCACCAAGACCTGGGGCCTGGCCGGGCTGCGGATCGGCTATGTGCTGGCGCCCGCGCCGCTGATCGCCGAGCTCGCCGCCGCCCAGCCGCTGTGGCCGGTCTCCACCCCGGCGCTGGCCGCCGCCGAGGCCTGCAGCGGCCCGGCCGCGCTCGCCGAGGCGGACCGGGCCGCCGTCGGACTCGCCTCCTGGCGCGCGTACTTGGTGAACGGCCTGGCGGCCTTCGAGTCCGTCCGGCTGTACGGCGAGCCGGCCGCCTCCTTCGTGCTGGTCCGGCTGCCGGACGCGGCGGCCGTCCGGGAGCGGCTGCGCGAGCACGGCTTCGCCGTCCGGCGCGGGGACACCTTCCCGGGGCTGGGCACGGAGTGGCTGCGGATCGCCGTCCGGGACCAGGAGACCACCGACCGCTTCCTCAAAGCCCTCGGGGAAGTGCTCGGCTCACCCTGAGCCCACCCCCGGAGCCCACCCCCGGAGCCCACCCCCTGAGCCCACCCCCCTGGACTCAACCCGCGAGTCCCCCCGGGCTCACCCCCCTGAGCCCACCCTGAGCTCGTCCCCCGTCCGGATCCGCCCGGGGGTCAGCACCTGGGCGTACACCCCCGCGCAGGGCAGCTCCGGCATGCCCTCCAGCGGGACCACCCGGTTGCGTTCGGCGGGGATGCGCAGGGCCTCCGTCCGGCGGGGCAGCGGGCCGTGCCGCAGGGTGGGCACGGCGCAGCGCGGGGTGGCCGCCAGGACCCGCAGGCGCAGGGTCGGGCCGATCGCCAACTCCCGCCCCACCCAGGCGTTCTCGACGAACCCCTCGCCCTCGGTGCGGATCACCAGGTTCGGCCGGTACCGCTCGGCCTCGGAGCCGGTGGCGCGCAGCGTGGAGGTGGTGATCAGGTGCAGCGGGGCGAAGTCGAAGAAGCCGCCATCCGGTGTCGCCCGACCCAACTCGCTGACGGTGACGTCGACTTCGGCGGCGATGCCGCGTGCCAGCACCTCCTCGGGTACGGCCCGCTCGACCGTCGCGCCGGGCGGGCGCTCGGCGACCAGCGCGACCTTGCGGCCGAGCGCCTCGGACAGCTCCGTCTCGTCGGTCTCGCGCCCGTCCGGGCCGGTGACGGCCACCCCGCCGTCCGCCGTGAGCGCCGCCGCGTACCCGAGCAGGCCGGACCAGAGCCGGGGGTTCTTGGCGCTGGCCACCCGTCCGGTCGCCAGGTCGAGCAGTGCCCGCTCCCGGTCCCCGGCCAGGCCCCGCCCGGTCACCTCGGCCCGGTCGAGTTCCTCGCCCAGCAGCGACTTCACCGGGTAGCGCCGCAACCGCTCGACCGTACCGACGCCCACGCTCGCGCCGGCCCCACCACTGCCGCCACCGCTCACAGTTCCTCCTCCGCCCATTCCCGGAGCGCCTCGAAGTGCAGCTCTCCCAGCCCGGCCCGGGGATCGACCCACAGTGCCACGGCCGGCGCCGGGTGGTTCGCCGCGATCCACTCGATGTCCTGCGGCCCGAGTTCGTCGTCCAGCCAGACGAACGGCCGCCCGGCGGCCCAGGCGACCAGCTCCCGGGTCTTCCAGTGCAGCCCGTCCGGGTCCTCCCGGAACAGCTCCGTCCAACGGATGTACGGCAGTTCGGGCAGTCCGATGTTCGGGCCGATGAAGGTGTTCGCCTCGTCCATCCAGGTGGTCGCCCACACCAGTTCGTAGGGCAGCGCGAGCAGTTCGGGCCCGTGCAGCGGGTTCAGCCACACCCGTAGCGGCTTCACCCGTGCGCGCGGCAGCGCCTGGCGGGCCACCCATGACTCGGGGAGCATCCGATGGGTCAGGTAGCCCTCGGGGCGGCGGGTCGCGGGCGCCGCGTAGGGGTTCAGCGGCCCGTCCACGTCGAGCAGCAGCAGCGGCTTGCCGGTCATGCGGCCGCCGCCCACTCCCGCAGGGTCGCGAAGTCGTCCGCCAGCAGGCCGACGCGGGGATTGACGTGGAGGGTGAGCGCCGCTCCGGGGTGGTTCGCCGCTATCCACTCGGCGTCCAGCGAGCCGAGCTCGTCGTCCACCCAGACGAACGGCCGCCCGGCGGCCCAGGCCACCACGTCCCGGGTCTTCCAGTGCAGCCCGTCCGGATCCTCGCCGAACAGGTCCGTCCAACGGATGTACGGCAATTCGGGCAGGCCGATGTTGGGGCCGATGTGGGTGTTCGCCTCGCCCATCCACCCGGTGGCCCAGACGAGTTCGTACGGCAGTGCCAGCAGCTCCGGCCCATGGGACGGGTTCAGCCACACCCGTAACGGCTTGACCCGGCCGACGGGGCGTTTCGCGTGCCTGGCGCGGGTCGTCTGCCGTGCCTGCGCAGCCGCCAGCCGCTCCTGCTTGGCGACCCACCAGGTGGGCCGCAGCCGGTGGGTGTCGTAGCCGTCCGGCCGCCGCTTCGGCGCGGCGTAGGGGTTGAGCGGTCCGTCCACGTCGAGGAGGAGCAGGGGCTGCTGGGTCATGCCATGAATTCTCGGCCGGGCGCGGGTGATTGACCAGCGATTTGCAGGCCCCGGTCGGGGTCGCACCACCACTCCCCCGCCCGCCTCTGCTCCCCCACCCGCCTCCACTCCTCGCCCCCCGGCACCGTCACGGCCGCCGCCACCGTCACGGCCGCGACCACAGGTTGCGGGCGGCCAGCAGCGGGAGCACCCCCTCGCCGAACCAGTACGCCTCCTCCAGGTGCGGCATCCCGCTCAGCACGAACTCGTCGATGCCCAGCCCGTGGTACTCGCAGACCAGGTCCGCGACCTCCCGGTGGCTGCCCACCAGCGCCGTCCCGGCGCCGCCGCGCAGCAACCCGACGCCGGCCCACAGCCCCGGGTACACCTCCAGCCGCTGCGCCGAGCCGCCGTGCAGCGCGACCATCCGCCGCTGCCCCTCCGACTCGCTCTCGGCGAGCGCCCGCTGGGTCTCCCGCACCCGGCGCGGGTCCATCCCGGCGAGCAGCCGCTCGGTCTCCGCCCAGGCCTGCGCGGCGGTGTCCCTGGTGATCACATGCAGCCGGATCCCGAACCGGACGGTCCGGCCCCGCGCGGCCGCCAGTTCGCGGATCCAGCCGATCTTCTCCCGTACCCGGGCGGGCGGTTCGCCCCAGGTCAGGTAGACGTCCGCGTACCGGGCCGCGACGTCGCCGGCCGCCGGGGAGGAGCCGCCGAAGTACACCGACGGCACCGGGTCCGGCAGGCGGTTCAGCCGCGCCCGCTCGACCCGCAGGTGCGGTCCGTGGTGGTCGACGGTCTCCCCCGCCCACAGCCGCCGGGTGATGTCCAGGAACTCCCCGGTCCGGGCGTACCGGGCGTCCTTGTCCAGGAAGTCCCCGTAGGCGCGCTGCTCGGCGGACTCCCCGCCGGTCACCACGTTGAGCAGCAGCCGTCCGCCGGACTGCCGCTGGTAGGTCGCGGCCATCTGCGCGGCCAGGGTGGGGCTGATCTGACCGGGCCGGAACGCCACCAGGTACTTCAGCCGCTCGGTGACCTGGCTCAGCATCGCCGTGGTCAGCCAGGCGTCCTCACACCAGGCGCCGGTCGGCGTCAGCACCCCTTCGAAGCCCAACTGCTCGGCGCTGCGGGCGATCTGCCCCAGGTAGGCCACGCTCGGCGGCCGGTCGGAGCCGACCGCGCCCGGCGTGGAGCCGTGCCCGCCGCCGACGATCTGCCGGCTGTCGCCGTTGGTGGGGAGGAACCAATGGAAGGTGAGGGACATCGGGGGGACACACTCCTGCGGTCGGCGCTGCCTGCGGTCGGTGTTACGGAACCCACCGACGGCGACACCCGGCCGTCCACACCCGCGCCAGGTCCACGTGCAGCCGACGCACGAGGAGGAGGCGGCCCGGAGCGGTCATGGCCCGATTCTCCGGGACTCCCCCGCCCCGATCAAGACCTCCTGCCCGACCCTCCTGCCCGGCTCTCCCGGCCGCCCATCCCGCCCGGCCCGGCGGGGCCCCCGGGCCCCGCCGGCACCGCACCGGACCCGCCCGTCAGTTGGCCGGAACCGCGTAGGTCCACCAGGCGCTCCAGGCGCCGTTGCTGTACCGGTCGATGTACCACGCGCGGTTGTCGCCGCCGCGTGCGCTGAGCGTGAGGGCGTTGTCCGGGGTCGCCTTGACGACGGTGACGCCGCTGGTCAGGTAGCCGCCCATGCTGGTCCAGTCACTCATCCGGTTGGAGTTGCCGATCGTCCAGCGGGTCCACATGGCGTGGTCGAGGCCGATCACGAAGACCTGCCGGGTGCCGTCCCGGAACCCGACGAAGGTCTGGCCGCCGGTGCCGTAGTCGCCACCGCAGATGAAGTCGCCGCCGAAGACCGTGCTGCCGCAGTGCGCGGGGCTGGCGATGCTCGCCGAGGCGGGAGCCGCGGTCAGCGCGACACCGGCGAGAACGGCGGCGGCCGCGACGGCGGCCTTGATCTTGTTCATGTCTGCTCCTGGCTGGTCGGATCGGGCCGTGACGACCGTCGGCGAACCGGGCGGCGAGTCGCCCGGAAAGCCGTACGGCAGGCCCTCACCGGTACCAACGGCGCCTTCGGCCAAGCGAGTTCAATGGTTCGTCGCCCATCGATCCACCGCACCGGGGGCTTCGCGAACACCCCTGCTCAGGGCACCTGTCGGCTGCCGGAACGCCCGCAGGCCCTCCCCCACGACGGGGAAGGGCCTGCGGGCGTTTGCACACACCCAGGGGCGGCGGATCAGACCTGGCCGGCCTTCTCCAGGGCCGCGCAGCAGGTGTTGATCAGGAGGCGGGTGACGACGTAGGGGTCGACGTTCGCGTTCGGGCGGCGGTCCTCGATGTAGCCCTTCTGGTCCACCTCGACCTGCCACGGGATGCGGACCGAGGCGCCGCGGTTGGAGACGCCGTAGCTGTAGACGTTCCACGGGGCGGTCTCGTGCTTGCCGGTCAGGCGGGACTCGATGTCGGCGCCGTACTGGGTGACGTGCTCCAGCACGATCTCCTGGGAGGCACCGAGCGACTCGCAGGCGGTGATGATGGCGTCGTAGCCCTCGCGCATCGCCTTGGTGGAGAAGTTGGTGTGAGCGCCCGCGCCGTTCCAGTCGCCCCTGGCCGGCTTGGCGTCCAGGGTGGCGTCGATGCCGAACTCCTCGGCGGTGCGGTAGAGCAGGTAGCGGGCGATCCACATGTCGTCCGAGACGCTCAGCGCGTCGACCGGGCCGATCTGGAACTCCCACTGGCCGGGCATGACCTCGGCGTTGATGCCGCAGATGGCCAGGCCGGCGTCGATGCAGCGGTCCAGGTGCAGCTCGACGATCTCGCGGCCGAAGACCTCCTCGGCGCCGACGCCGCAGTAGTAGCCGCCCTGCGGGGCCGGGAAGCCGCCCTCCGGGAAGCCGAGCGGGCGGGAGCCCTTGAAGAAGGTGTACTCCTGCTCGATGCCGAAGATCGACTCCTGGGCGGTGTACTTCTCGGCGACCTCGCGCAGCAGGGCGCGGGTGTTGGACTCGTGCGGGGTGCCGTTGGTCTCCAGGACCTCGCAGAGGACCAGGATGTTGTCACCGCCGCGGATCGGGTCCGGCACGACCTTCACCGGGTCCAGCACGCGGTCCGAGGCGTGGCCCTCGGCCTGGTTGGTCGAGGAACCGTCGAAGCCCCAGGTGGGGATCTTGTCGGCGTTGGGCAGGACGCGAGTCTTGGAACGGAGCTTCGCGGTCGGCTTGGTGCCGTCGATCCAGATGTACTCGGCCTTGATTGCCACGGCTTGTCCCTCGCATTGCTGGGTGGTGGGTGCCCGCGTAGCGTCGCAAGCCGCCGTTTCCCGGTTGTTCCTCCTATGTAACGCGCAGGTGAACCAACCGTCCGCATTGGCACGGTCACGGTGCGGGAGTGCCGGGGGTGGCACTCCCACCTCCCGTGGTGCCCCTGGTGCGCCGACGCCCCCGGCCGCGGCGCCTCAGGACCCCAGTACCGCGGCGCCTCAGTGCCGGCGGGCGTGCGCGGCCCGGCGGCGCCGGGTGGCCCACAGGGCGGCCGCCCCGCCCGCGACCAGGGCGGCGGCCCCCGCGGCCAGCGGGCCGGTGGCGCCGCTGCCGCCGGTGGTGGCGAGCCGCTCCGGCTGCGCGGACTTCTCCGGTCCCGCCGGCGGGACGGCGGCGCGCGAGGTGGTGGTGTCGGCGACGGGCTGGGCGGCGGGCGCACTGGTGGCGTCGCCGGTCGGCGTACCGCTGGGGACGGCCGGCGGCGCGGAGGGCTTCTCGCAGCCCACCGAGGCGACGGTGACCTTCCCGGTGACCTTGGCGACGTTGAGGTTCAGCGGGTTCACCTCCACCTGTACCTCCAGGGCCGAGGCGGCGGCGGTGGTCGTGGTGGTGGTCTTCTTGGAGAACTCCACCGACACGCTGCCGACCAGCGGCACGTCGACCTTGGTCGGCCCGTACAGGCCGACGGTGACGGGCTTGCCGAGCACGGTCAGCTTGGCGGGCGCGACCACGTCGGCGGTCGGCGGGCCGTCCACGGGGCAGGTCACCTCGGCGCTCATCGCCTCCAGGCCCAGCAGCGCGGTGGCGGGCAGGCCGGGGGCGTGCACATCGGCGTTGACCAGCTTGACGGAGGCGCCGGTGCCCTTGGCGTCGACCCTGGTGACGGACGTGCCGATGTCGGCCTTGACCAGGGTGACCGGGCCGGTCTGGTCGACGCCGTCCACCGCGGCCGTCAGCACCGAGCCGCCCCGGGTCTCCGGCCGGGGGGACCCGGAGTCCCGGGCGGGCAACTCCACCTTGTTCAGCGCGATGTTCACCGGGACGTCCACGGCATTGTTCAACAGCTTGACGTCCAGGGCGAGTTCGGCGGTGACGGCGCGCGCCTTGCCCGGGGAGGCCGCAGTCGCCTGCGCGGCCGACGGAGCAGTCGACGGGGCGGCCGGAGCAGCCGGGGCGGCCTGGACGGCGGGCGCGGCGGTGAGCAGTGTGCTCGCCGCGACGACGGCGGCTGCGGAAACGATTCGGCGAGAAGACATGGCGGTACCCCCACACAGATGAAACGATGAGCCGCCAGTCTTCTCGAACAATCCGTCACATGAGCAACACGGAACGTCATTTCACTCGTTGGAGTGAGATTGACGTTCCGAGCTGACCAGGATCTGCTACCGCGGGCGCGGGACCGCGGCCACGGCCGCTGTCCCGGCAGCCGCTATGGCAGCCACTACGGCCACCGCTACGGCAGCCGCCAGTCCACCGGCTGCGCCCCCTGCCGCACCAGCAGCTCGTTCGCCCGGCTGAACGGCCGCGAGCCGAAGAAGCCCCGGTCGGCCGACATCGGGCTCGGGTGCGCCGACTCGATCGCCGGGATGTCCCCGAGCACCGGCCGCAGCCGGCGGGCGTCCGCCCCCCAGAGGATGGCCACCATCGGGCCGCCGCGCGCCACCAGCGCCCGGATCGCCTGCTCGGTGACCTCCTCCCAGCCCTTGCCCCGGTGCGCGGCCGGCTTGCGCGGCGCGGTGGTCAGCGCCCGGTTGAGCAGCAGCACGCCCTGCCGCGTCCACGGGGTGAGGTCCCCGTTGGACGGCTCCGGCAGGCCGAGGTCGGTGCCGTACTCCCGGTAGATGTTGATCAGGCTCGCCGGGATCGGCCGCACCTCCGGCGCGACCGAGAAGCTGAGCCCGACGGCGTGGCCCGGGGTCGGGTACGGGTCCTGCCCGACGATCAGCACCCGCACGTCGGCGAAGGGCTGCTGGAACGCCCGCAGCACGTTCGGGCCGGAGGGCAGATAGGTACGGCCGGCGGCCAGTTCGGCGCGCAGGAAGTCGCCCATCGCGGCGACCCGTCCGGTGACGGGTTCCAGGGCGGCGGCCCAGCCGGGCTCGACGATCTCATTCAGTGGACGCGGTGCCATGGTCGCCACCCTATCGGCCTATACCGACAGGCCGTTCAGCGGATGATCATGCACACAGGCCCGGGGGCTCACCCCACCGGCCGCCCTCGCAGCACCACCAGCCGCGGGTCCGCCAGCACCCGGACGTCCGCCCTGGGGTCCTGCCCGTACACCACGAAGTCCGCCGGCGCGCCCTCCTCCAGGCCCGGCCGCCCCAGCCACTCCCGCGCCCCCCAGGTCGCCGCCGACAGCGCCTCGGCCGGGCTCAGCCCCGCCTTCACCAGCTCCGCCACCTCGTCCGCGACCAGCCCGTGGGCGAGCGAGCCGCCCGCGTCCGTCCCGACGAACACCGGGATGCCCGCGTCGTGCGCGGCGCCCACGGTGTCGTACCGGCGCTCGTGCAGCCGCCGCATGTGCGCCGCCCAGGCCGGGAACTTGGCCTCACCGCCGGCCGCGAGATCGGGGAAGGTGGCGATGTTCACCAGGGTCGGGACGATGGCCACGCCGCGCTCGGCGAAGGCCGGGATCAGCTCCTCGGTCAGCCCGGTGGCGTGCTCGACGCAGTCGATCCCGGCCGCCAGCAGGTCCGGCAGCGACTCGGCGGCGAAGCAGTGCGCGGTGACCCGGGCCCCCTCCTCGTGCGCCGCCGCGATCGCCTCGGCCAGCGCGTCGCCGGGCCAGCAGGCCGCCAGGTCGCCGGTCCCGCGGTCGATCCAGTCGCCGACCAGCTTCACCCAGCCGTCCCCGCGCCGGGCTTCGGCCCTGACGTACGCGGCCAGGTCGCCGGGCTCGATCTCGTGCGCGTAGTTGCGGATGTAGCGGCGGGTCCGGGCGATGTGCCGGCCGGCCCGGATGATCCGGGGCAGGTCCTCGCGCTCGTCGATCCACCGGGTGTCGGCGGCCGAACCGGCGTCGCGGATCAGCAGGGTGCCGGCGTCACGGTCGGTGAGCGCCTGCTTCTCGCTGGTCTCCGCGTCCACCGCGCCGTGCGCGTCCAGGCCGACGTGGCAGTGCGCGTCCACCAGGCCAGGCAGCACCCAGCCGGTCACCGTACGGACGTCCCCGGCCGACGGCGGGCGGGTGAAGCTCACCCGGCCGTCGACCACCCAGAGTTCGTCCCGGACGTCCTGCGGACCGACCAGCACCCGACCCCGCACGTGCAGCACCGCGCCATCGCTCATGGCCGCACTCTACCGACGGCCGGGTTCCGTGGAACCGGAGCTGATGCGGCAGACTCGTTCCGGCACCCACCACCCCCTGGCAGCGAAAGGCCGTACCGACGTGAACGAGCGAAGCGAGCGAGCCACCGAACGGCGTGCGCGGGTGAACGCCCCCGCCGAGCGCGGCGAGGCGGGCGCGTGAACCCCTTCCTGGATCTCCCCCCGCTCAGCGCCGCCGAGTTCGCGGCGATCGAGGACCGGGTGGCCGCGCTGCTGCACACCGAGGCCGACGTGATCGTCACCCAGGGCGAGGCCCTCCTCCCCTTGGAGGCCGCGATCCGCGGCGCCGCGCACCCGGGCTCGACCGCGCTCAACATCGTCACCGGCCCGTACGGGCAGACCTTCGGCAACTGGCTGCGCTCCTGCGGCACCACCGTCGTCGACCTGGCCGTCCCGTTCGACAGCGCGGTCGGCGCGGAGCAGGTGGCCGAGGCCCTCGACGCCGACCCGGCGATCGACTTCGTCTCCCTCGTCCACGCCGAGGCCGCCACCGGCAACACCAACCCGGTCGCCGCGATCGGTGCCGTGGTGCGCGAGCACGGCGCGCTGTTGATGGTCGACGCGGTCGCCTCGGTCGCCGCCGAGCCGCTGCTCACCGACGAGTGGGGCATCGACCTGTGCGTCATCGGCGGCCAGAAGGCGATGGGCGGCCCGGCCGGGGTGTCCGCCGTCTCCGTGTCCGAGCGCGCCTGGGAGCGGATCGCCGCCAACCCGGCCGCCCCGCGCCGCTCCTACCTGTCGCTGCTCGACTGGAAGGAGCGCTGGACGGACGCCGGTCGCACCGTACTCCCGCACGCCCCGGCCCAGTTGGAGATGCTCGCGCTCGGCGCCTGCCTCGACCGGATCGCCGCCGACGGCCTGCCCAGCGTGATCGCCCGCCACCGCGCGGCCGCGGCGGCCACCCGGGCCGGCGTCCGCGCGCTCGGCACCCTGGCCCCCTTCGTCACCGAGGACGCCCACGCGGCCCCGGTGGCCACCACCCTGCGCACCCCCGACGGGGTGCACGCGGCCGGACTCGCCGCCCGCCTCGACCCGTCCCTGCCCGTCCAGCCGGGCGGCGGCGCCCTGGCCGCCTCGATGCTCCGGGTCAACCACTACGGCACGGCGGCAGCGCTGTCCGTGGTCGGCGACTGCCTCAGCGCCCTCGCCGCCGCGACCGGTGCGGACGCCGCCCCGGCCCTGGCCGCCGCCGAGGCCGCCTGGACCGCGACCGCCGGGGTGTAGCCGGGTACGGGAGCGGCCCCCGGAGGATCTCCTCCGGGGGCCGCTCCCGTCGTTCCGGGCTCAGTGCCCGCCCGCGTCCACCACCTCGACCCCGCGGATGTTCCGCTCGATCTCCTCCGCGGGCAGCGCGACCGCCAGGGCCCAGTAGTAGACGACCAGCGAGAACGCCACCACGACGGCGATGTCCCACCACAGCGGCAGGTTCCCCTGGGCGCCCGCCCCGAAGGTGCCCTGCCAGGAGATCAGGCCCATGCCGACCAGGTAGACCGGCAGCCACTGGCCCGCCCTGAAGTCCATCCGCGGCGCGTTCGGCACCCCCTTGGACGCGGCGTACGCCGAGTACCCGCCGAGCAGCGCGTACCCGATCACGATCGCCAGGCCGAGCCGCCACAGCGTGTCCCAGCCGGACCAGTAGATGACCAGGCCCGCCACCGCGAAGGCCAGCGGCGAGACGACCGGGCCGCCGGGCAGGCGGTACGAGCGCTCCATCCCCGGCAGCCGCTTGCGCAGCACGCCGAAGGCCAGCGGCGCGCCCGCATACATCAGCACGACGGCCGAGGTGATGAAGCCGACCAGCCGCTGCCAGCTCGGGAACGGCAGGAAGCAGAGCACCCCGGCGACCCAGGCGATCAGCAGGCCCAGCCAGGGCACCGCGCGCTTGTCGGTGTACTGGAGCGCCTGCGGGGCGTAGCCGTTGCGGCTCAGGCCGTAGGTCACCCGGGAGCTGGAGGTGATGTAGACCAGCCCGGTGCCGGCCGGCGAGATCACCGCGTCGATGAACAGGACGGTGGCCAGCCAGCCCAGGCCGATCAGGGTCGCGAGGCCGGCGAACGGCCCGCTGATGCCGGGGTAGTCGAGCGTGGTCCAGCCGCCGGCGAAGGTCTCCGGCGGCAGGGCGCCGATGAACACCACCTGGAGCAGCACGTAGACGACCGTGCCGATGGCGACCGAGCCGAGGACCGCCCGGGGGATGTCCCGCCGGGGGTTGCGGCTCTCCCCGGCCCACTGGATGGCCTGCTCGAAGCCGAGCAGCGCGAAGATCACCCCGCTGGTGCTGATCGCCGCCAGGACGCCCTTGGCGCCGTCCGGGGCGAAGCCGTGCACGTCGAAGTTGGAGCCGTGGAACTCGGTGACGCCGAGGGCGACGATGGTCAGGACCGGGATGGCGACCTTCCACACGGTGGCCACGCTGTTGGTGTGGGCGAGCAGCCGCACCCCGAGGAAGTTGACCGCGACGAACACCCCGAGCAGCAGGGCCGCGACGGCGAACCCGGAGCCGGTGAGCGTCAGGTTCTTGTTCAGCAGGCCGTCCGCCCAGGACCAGTGCTGGGCGTAGTTGATCATCGCCTGCACCTCGATCGGCGCGATCGTGGCCGCCTGGAGCCAGGTGAACCAGCCGAACGACATCCCGGCGAACCCGCCGAACGCGTAGTGCGGGTACCGCGCCGTCCCGCCCGCCACCGGGAACAGCCCGCCCAACTCGGCGTGGATCAGCGCCAGCAGGACGATCGCCAGCGCGCCGATCCCCCACGACACCAGTGCCGCGGGCCCCGCCGCCACCGCCGCCTTCTGCGCCCCGAACAGCCAGCCGGACCCGATGATCGCCCCGACCGAGGCCCACAGCAGCCCGGCGAGGCCGACCTCCCGTCGGAGCCCGGTGTGGCCCGAGGCGGGCGGATCGGAGGAGGAGTGGGCCATGGCCGATCGCCTCTCGGCTGGGGGACGTGGGGGAAACGCGCTCCGACCCTGCCGCAGCGGCACCGCCCGCCCGTCCCGCAACGCGCCCCGGGCCGCCCCGATCAGCCGGACGGCGCACGCGCCCGGCGGTGGCGGTCGGCAGTGGCCGACGGCGGTCGATGGCGGCACCGGCCGGATGCACGGGGCCCCGGCCGCGGTTCCCGGCACAGTTCGCACAGCGTTCACCTGCCCGGCACGCCGATCTCACCGAGGCCGGGCAGGCTCCAGCGGTGGGCAAAGTTGGCTATACAACTTCGCCCGAGAATCGCAGGAAACACCGCCGAGGAGGAATCTCAATGACCGTGTCAAGCCGTCTGCGCGGCTGGTGCGGCGGAGATGAACAGCTTCTTGTCGCGCAGCATCGCCCACAGCACGTCGACCCGGCGGCGGGCCAGTGCCAGCAGGGCCTGGGTGTGCAGCAGCCCTTCGCCGCGCTTCTTCAGGTAGTAGTCCCGGGAGAGTCCGGGCCGCATCATCGCGGTCTGGGCGGCCATGTAGAAGACGTATCGCAGGCGCCGGTTGTACCGCTGGGGCCGGTGGTAGTTGCCGGTGCGGCGGCCGGAATCTCGGGCGACCGGGGCCAGACCGGCGTGGGATGCCAGGCGGCCCGCGTCCGCGTAGCCGGACAGGTCGCCGACGATGGCGACGAGCTCGGCGCCCAGGATGGGGCCGATGCCGGGCATGGACTCGATGATCTCGGCGCGCTCGTCGGCGCGGAAGGTCTCGCGGATCTCCCGGTCGTTGTCCTTGATCCGTTCGTCCAGGGCCAGGAGCTGGTGGGCCAGGTCGCAGACCAGCTTCGCGGCCCGCTTCTCGCCGGGCAGTTCGATCATCTGCGACTGGGCGGCTTCCACCGCTCTCGCGGCGACATCGCCCGGGTTGCGGACCTTGCGGCGCTCCAGCCAGGTCGTCAGCCGTTTGACGCCGATCCGCCGCAGGGCGGCCGGGGTCTGGCACTCGGTCAGCATGACGACCGGTCCCTTGGCCGCGGAGTAGTCGAAGGCCCGTTCCAGGGCGGGGCAGATGCCGACCAGCAGGTCGCGCAGGCGGTTGATCAGCCGCACCCGGTCCGCGATGAGGTCGGCCCGGTAGTTGGTCAGCACCCTGAGCGTGGTGACCAGTTCGGGAGGCGTGTCCAGCTGGCTAAAGCCCCTCGGGCGCATGCGGGCCTGGTCGGCGATGACCCGGGCGTCCCTGGCGTCGGTCTTGCCCTCGCCTCGGTAGGCGCCGGACATGCGGTTGACGGTGCGGCCGGGCACGTAGACGACGTGCTGGCCGTGCGCGACCAGCAGGGCCAGCAGCAGGGTAGAGGCGCGGCCGGAGATGTCCACCGCCCACCGGATCTCGCCGGCCTTCGCCCGGGCCGTCTCGATGAGGGCGAGGATCTGCGACTCGTCGTTGATCACCTTCGTCGAGAACACGCTCTCGCCCTCGGCGTCGACCGCAACCGCCCAGTGATGTCCCTTGCCGGCGTCGATGCCGACCCATATCCGCTCGTGAACCCTGCTCAAGCCCGTCGCTCCGCATCCCTCGTGACCAGCGCAACTCGGCCCGAAGAACACTCCGCCAACAGGTCCCTAACCGGCGATGACCGCAGTTCTCAATCAGTGGTCGGAGCGTCCCGAAGGACCGGGCGGCCATTCCTTCCGAGCCATCAACGGCAGAACCCCGTCAGCCATACCCGGTCCTCCCGGACCGCCTCACATTCTTAGGGAGACCCCGTGACCGAGCTGCCGCCGTACTGGCTGCGCGACAACTGCCCCTGCGCCCAGTGCCGGGACCCGCGCAACGGACAGAAGCTGTTCCAGATCGGCGACCTGCCGGAGGACCTGGCGATCGCCGCGAGCACCGAGGCCGACGGGCACCTGGAGGTGCTCTGGTCGGACGGGCACCGGTCGCGCTACCCGGCGCGGTGGCTGAGCGAGGAGGACGGGGGCGACGGGCGGACCGAGGACGGCAAACGGCTCTGGACGGCGGCGGACTTCGCCGGCGGCATCCCCGAGGCGCCGTGGGAGGCGTACCTGACCGACCCGGCCGAGCAGGCCGCGGTGCTCGCGGCCGTACGGCACAGCGGCTTCGCCGTGCTGCGCGGGGTACCCACCGTGGAACGGCAGGTGCTGCGGGTGGCCGAGAGCTTCGGCTACGTCCGGGTCACCAACTACGGGGAACTGTTCGACGTCCGGGTCGAGCCCGACCCCAACAACCTCGCCTTCACCAGCGTCGCGATCGCACCGCACACCGACAACCCCTACCGGGACCCGGTGCCCACGCTCCAACTGCTGCACTGCCTGGAGAACTCGGCCACCGGCGGGGACTCCGGCCTGGTCGACGGCTTCCGGGCCGCCGCACTCCTGCGCGAGGAGGCCCCCGAGGACTTCCGGACGCTCACCCGCACGCCCGTCCCCTTCGTCTTCCGCGACCGCCGCACCGAACTGCGCGCCGACCGCCCGCTGATCGAGGTGGACGCCCTCGGCCGGATCCGCGAGGTCCGCTTCAACAACCGCTCGATCGGCACCCTGCGCGGCAGCCACGACCGGGTGAGCGCCTTCTACGCCGCCTACCGCCGCTTCGCCGCGATCACGCTGCGCCCCGAACTGCGGCTCGCCTTCCGCCTCGACCCCGGCGACTGCCTGGTCTTCGACAACACCCGTCTGCTGCACGCCCGTACGGCGTTCCGGCAGGACGGCCACCGGCACCTCCAGGGCTGCTACGCCGACCTGGACTCACTCGCCGGCACCCTCGCCGTGCTGCACCGCCGCGCCGCCGCCCTGGACACCATCGCCGGGCTGTTCGCGGGCGAGGGCGCCGGGGAGTACCTGGGCGAGGAGGTCACCATGGCCGAGCACATGCTGCAGGCCGCCGCTGCCGCCGAGGCGGCCGGGGCACCGGAGCACCTGGTCGCCGCGGCCCTGCTGCACGACGTGGGCCACTTCTTCGACGAGCACGGCCACGGCGCCCTGCACGGACGGGACTTGATGCAGGGTCAGGACAACCGCCACAGCGACAGCGGCGCCGACTGGCTGGCCCGCTGGTTCGGCCCGGAGGTCACCGGGCCGGTACGGCTGCACGTCGCCGCCAAGCGCTACCTGTGCGCGGTCGAGCCGGGCTACCGGGAGCGGCTGTCCGAGGCCTCCGAGTACACGCTGACCGTCCAGGGCGGCCCGATGGGCGACGCGGAGGCCGCCGCCTTCGCCGAACTCCCGGGCGCCGTCGACGCGGTGGCCGTCCGGCGCTGGGACGAGCAGGCGAAGGTCGCGGGCGCGCCGACCCCCGGCTTCGACCACTACCGCCCGCTGCTGCTCTCGCTCATGAACTGACGAGCGGGCGAGCCCCCCGCCCCGAGCCGAAGGGGCGCGCCGGTGCCGAAAGGGAGAGCGCGAGGGAGCGCCGACCGTCGGCACCGGACGAGAAGCGCCCCGGAGGCGAGCGGGCGAGTCACATCCTCAGTCCAGTTCCCGCGCGTGCCGTGAGAGCGCCGAGGTGGCCAGGGAGTTGTGCACGCTGAAGGCCACCGTCCCGGGCAGGTAGCGGTCCTGGGACCACTCCACCGGCATGCCGGTCGGGTCGGTGGTCCGGCGCCGTTCGCGCAGCAGCGGGCTGCCGCGGCGGCAGCCGAGCAGCCGGGCGTCCTCGGCGTTGGCGGCGACGATGTCGATGGTGTGGTCGGCGTCGGTGAACAGGATGCCGTGTTCGCGCAGCACTTCGGTGTGCGAGACGACGTCCGCCGGCAGTTCGGCGACGATCTCGCCGACCCGCGGCGGGTAGACGGTGCGCTCGACCATGACCGGCGTGCCGGAGAGTGTGCGCAGCCGGACGGTGACGTACACCTCGGCGCCCGGTTCGAGGCGCAGTTGCTCGCGTTCGGCGGCGTCGGCGGGGCGGCGTACCAGCGAGTCCAGGATGCCGCCGGGTTCCTCGCCCATGGAGTAGGCCCAGTGCGTGAAGCTGAGCAGTTCGGAGAAGCTCTGTACCCGGGCGCCGCCGAGCACGACCCGCCGGGTGCCGCGGCGGGAGGTGACCAGTCCGTCGGAGCGGAGCACGGCGAGCGCCTGGCGGACGGTGCCCCGGGAGACGCCGTACTGCTCGGCCAGCGCGCCTTCGGCGGGCAGCCGGCCGGCCTCGCCGTACGCGCCGGTGGTGATGGCCTCGCGCAGGTCGGCGGCGACCTTCCGGTACAGCGCGCCGGGGGCGCGCTCCTCGGTCGCGGAGGGGCGCTCGACGGCCGGGCGCCCCTCCGCCTGGGGGCGCTGCGGCTCGGTTGCCACGTCAGTCAATGTCCCTCCTGGGGCGGTGTCCTGCGCAGCGGTACCGGCGCGGACAGCCCGACCTTATCCCGCTGCGTCGTCGAAGCATCGCACCGAACGGATCAGGCTCCGATGGCCTGATTCCACCGTTCCCGCAGCCGACCCCGGTTCTGGGCCGTCCGTTCACCTTCCCGTCACCGGACTCCGGCGTACTTACCTCCGTCAGCGAAGTTGGCTAGTCAACTCGGACGGTTCCGAACAGCGACGATGCCCGGACGGCTCCGAACCGCCACTCGCCAGATCCCCCGATCGAGACGCCCACTCGCAGTTCCCCCTTCTCAGGAGACTGACCCGTGTCCGTGCACCGCGCCCGCTCCGCCGCCTTCGCGGCCGTCCTGACCGCTGCCGCGCTCTCCCTCACCGCCTGCGGCTCCGCGGGCTCCTCCGCCAAGTCCGGCGACGCCGCGGGCGGCAAGAACGCCAAGACCGCCACCTCCGTCGCCGACTTCGGCGGCATGGACGGCCTGGTCGCCGCCGCCAAGAAGGAGGGCAAGCTGCACGTCATCACGCTGCCGCGCGACTGGGCGAACTACGGCAAGCTGATGGACGACTTCAAGGCCAAGTACGGCATCGAGATCGAGGACGAGAACCCGGACGGTTCCAGCCAGGACGAGATCAACGCGGTCACCTCCCGCAAGGGCCAGGACCGCGCCCCCGACGTCGTCGACCTGGGCGCCGCGTTCGCCACCTCCGGTGCCAAGCAGGGCCTGTTCGCCCCGTACAAGGTGGCCGACTTCGACAAGATCCCGGCCACCATGAAGGACGCCGACGGTCTGCGCTACAACGACTACGGCGGCTACGTCTCGATCGCCTGCGACGCCAAGAAGGTCTCGGCCTGCCCGAAGACCTTCGCCGACCTGCTGAAGCCCGAGTACAAGGGCATGGTCGCGCTCAACGGCAACCCGACCAAGGCGAACGCCGCGTACAGCGCCGTCATGGCCGCCGCCCTGGCCAACAACGGTTCGCTGGACAACGTCCAGCCCGGCATCGACTTCTTCGGCAAGCTGAAGCAGGCCGGCAACTTCAACCCGGTCGAGGTCACCCCGGCGACCATCGAGAAGGGCGAGACCCCGATCAGCATCGACTGGTCCTACCTGAACGCCGGCTACGCCGTGAAGTTCAAGGACAAGGGCATCGACTGGCAGGTCAGCATCCCGTCCGACGGCATCTACGCCAACTTCTACAACCAGGCCATCAACAAGGACGCGCCGCACCCGGCCGCCGCCCGCCTGTGGGAGGAGTACCTCTACAGCGCGGAGGGCCAGAACGGCTTCCTGGGCGGCTACGCCACCCCGGCCCTGTTCGACGCCATGAAGGCCGCCGGCACCCTGGACACGGCCGCCGCGGCCAAGCTGCCGGTCGTCGAGAAGCCCTTCACCACCTTCCCCACCGACGACCAGACGACGGCGACCAAGAAGGTCGTGACGGAGAACTGGGCCAAGGCGATCGCGGGCTGACCTGAGATGACCACGGCTCCCACCCCGGTGCCGGCCTCCGCCTCCGCCGCCCAGAGCGGCGGGGGCGACCCCGGCCCCGCAACCCCCGCCACCGCCTCGGCCCGCACCGCCGAGGCCCCCCGCCCGGCCAAGAGCCGGGCCCGCGGCAGCCGCGCCTGGCTCGCCGCCCTCCCCCTGATCCTCTTCTTCGCGATCGGCTTCGGCCTGCCCGCGATCGCGATCGCCATCGGCGCGTTCACCACCTCCACCGACGCACCCGACGGCGGCGGCACCTTCACCACCGACAACATCACCGGCTCCCTCCAGGGCGCCTACTGGACGGCCCTGTGGGGCAGCGTGAAGCTGTCCCTGCTGACGGCGCTGATCGCCGCCGCGGTCGGCCTGCCGCTCGCCCAGGCGGTGGCGACCTCCCGGTTCCGGGTGTTCCGCGAGGCCGTGATGTCGGCCTCCGGCGTGCTCGCCAACTTCGGCGGCGTGCCGCTGGCCTTCATGTTCGTCGCCACCCTCGGCAACGCGGGCGAGGTCACCAAGCAGTTCGGTCTGACCAAGCACGGCTGGAGCCTCTACACCTTCTCCGGCCTGTCCGTGGTCTACCTGTACTTCCTGGTGCCGCTGATGGTCATCACCATCACCCCGGCCCTGGAGGGCCTGAAGGTCCAGTGGCGCGAGGCCGCCTACAACAACGGCGCCACCGCGCTGCAGTACTGGCGGCACGTGGCCCTGCCGGTCCTGCTGCCCTCGCTGCTCGGCGGCTTCGTGCTGCTGTTCGGCGCCTCCTTCGCCGCGTACGCCACCGCCGAGGCCATGGTGGGCAGTTCGGTGCCGCTGATCTCGATGCAGATCGGCGACGCGCTGTCCGGCAACGTCCTGGTCGGCCAGGGCAACCTCGCCCTCGCCCTCGGCCTCGACATGATCGTGGTCGCCTGCCTGGTGATGGCCGTGTACCTGCCCCTTCAGCGCCGGAGTGCCAAGTGGCTCGCCTGATCGATCGCATCCGTTTCGGCCGCGGCCTGGTCCTGCTGCTCTGCGGCGTCTACTTCGCCGTACCGCTCGCCGCCTCGCTGTACTTCAGCGTCGACGACAACAAGGGCGGCACCACCTTCCGCGCCTACACCGAGCTGCTGAACGCCCCCGGCTTCACCGACAGCCTGGTGCTCAGCCTCGAACTGGCCGGCGTCACCGTCGCGGTGCTGCTGCTCCTGCTCGTCCCGGCGATGCTCGCCGCCCGGCTCGGCGCGCCCAGGCTGCGCCCGGTGATCGAGGTGATGTGCTCGATGCCGCTGGTCGTCCCGGTGGTCGCGCTCACCACCGGCATCATCGGCGTGCTGCGCTGGGGCCCGGACTACCTCCAGGACACCCCGCTGTTCCAGACCATCGTGGCGATCCAGGACCCGTCCTTCCCGATCGTCCTGATCATCGCGTACGTGCTGATGGCGCTGCCCTTCGCCTACCGGGCGATCGACGCCGGACTGCGCGGCGTGGACGTCGCCACCCTGGTCGAGGCCGCCCGCAACTGCGGCGCGGGCTGGCTGCGCGCGGTGTTCACCGTCGTCCTGCCGAACCTGCGCAGCGCGCTGCTGAACGCGGCCGTGCTCACCGTCGCCCTGGTGCTCGGCGAGTTCACCACCGCCTCCATCCTCGGCTTCGCCCCCTTCTCGGTGTGGATCAACTCCAACGGCAAGAGCGACGGCCAGATGTCCGTCGCGGTCTCCATGCTCAGCCTGCTGATCGTCTGGCTCGTCCTGCTGCTGATGTCCGCCGTCGGCCGCGGGCGCAAGGCCGCCCGGTCCTGAACCACACCCCCGCTTCCAGGAGTTACCAGCCATGACCACGGCTCCCGCCCCCGCCGCCGGTGTCGCCCTCGCGCCCGGCAGCGCCACCGTCGAATTCCGCTCGCTGCGCCGCTCGTTCGGCGCCACCACCGCCCTCGACGGCCTGGACCTGACCGTCCGGCCCGGCGAACTGCTCGCCCTGCTCGGCCCGTCCGGCTGCGGCAAGACCACCGCGCTGCGCATCCTGGCCGGCTTCGAGCAGCACGACTCCGGTGAGGTCCTGGTCGACGGCCGGGACATCACCTCGATCCCGGCGCACAAGCGCGACGCGGGCATGGTGTTCCAGTCGTACAGCCTCTTCCCGCACCTGTCCGCGCTCGACAACGTCGCCTTCGGGCTGCGGATGCGCGGCGCCGGCAAGGCCGAGCGCCGCAAGCGCGCCCTGGAGCTGCTGGAGCTGGTCGGCCTGCCGCACCGCGCCGAGCACTACCCGCACCAGATGTCCGGCGGCCAGCAGCAGCGCATCGCGCTGGCCCGCGCGCTCGCCCTGCAGCCGCGCGTCCTGCTGCTGGACGAGCCGCTGTCCGCGCTGGACGCCAAGGTCCGGCTCCAGCTGCGCGAGGAGATCCGTCGCCTCCAGCAGGAGCTGGGCATCACCACCCTGTTCGTCACCCACGACCAGGAGGAGGCGCTGTCGATGGCCGACCGGGTCGCGGTGCTGCGCGCGGGCCGGCTGGAGCAGTGCGCCACGCCGTCCGAGCTGTACGGCCGGCCGGCCACCGCCTTCGTCGCCGAGTTCGTCGGCACCATGAGCCGCATCCCGTGCACCCGCACCGCGGACGGCGTCGAGGTGCTCGGCCGCCGCCACGCGGTGGACGGCGAGATCCCGGCCGACGGCGAGCTCCAGGTGCTGGTCCGGCCCGAGAACGTCTCCCTCACGCCCGCCGAGAACGGCCCGGCCCTGGTCGTCTCCGCGTCCTTCCTGGGCGCCGTCACCCGGCTGACCGTCCGGCTCGACGACGGCACCGAGGTCAAGGCCGACCTGCCCACCGAGGCCGTCGCCGCGCTGCCGGCCGGCTCCCGGGCCGAGCTCACCCTGCCGGAGCGCCCGGTGCTGGTGGACCGCCGCCCGGCCTGAGAGCCTTGCACGTCCCTGCTCCGACGCTGAGAACCACCGAAGGTACCGCCATGCCTGAATCCGCCCTGCCCGAATCCGCCCTGCCCGAGTCCGCCGCCTCGCCCGAGGCCGCCCTGCCCGCCGCCGTCCTCTTCGACATGGACGGCACCCTGGTCGACACCGAGCAGCTGTGGTGGCAGACCGCCGCCGAGATCGCCGAGGAACTCCGGCACCCGCTCACCGAGCAGGACGCCCCCGAGGTGCTCGGCCAGGCCGTCGAGCACACCGCCGCCCACCTGCACCGGGTCAGCGGCACCACCCTCGGCGAGGCCGAACTCGCCGACCGCCTCGGCGAGTCCTTCGCCGCCAAGGTCGCCGCCGAGACGGTGCCGCGCCCCGGCGCCCTGGCCCTGCTGGCCTCGCTGCGGGACGCCCGGGTGCCCACCGCGCTGGTCTCCGCCTCGCCGCGCCGGGTGGTCGACCTCGTGCTGTCCGCCATCGGCCGGGACTGGTTCGCCGTCACCCTGGCCGCCGAGGACACCGAGCGCACCAAGCCCGCGCCCGACCCGTACCTCGCCGCCGCCCGCCGGCTCGGCCTCGACCCGGCGGTCTGCCTCGCCGTCGAGGACACCCCGACCGGGGTCGCCTCCGCCACCGCGGCCGGCTGCGCCGTGCTCGCCGTGCCCTCCACCCCGACGCCGATGCCCGCCGGGGACCGGATCACGCTGCTCGCCAGCCTGGAACAGGCCGACCTCGCGCTGCTCGGGAAGCTCGCCGCCGCTCCGGCGGTTTGACCCCGACATGCCCTACGTCCTGCTCGCCCTCGCCATCCTGAGCGAGGTCTGCGCCACCAGCTGCCTCAAACTCACCGAGGGGTTCACCCGCCTCTGGCCCAGCCTGGGGGTCGGCATCGGCTACGCGCTCTCCTTCCTGCTGCTCGGCCGCGCGCTCAAGCACATCCCGGTCTCGGTCGCCTACGCGGTCTGGTCGGGGGCCGGGACCGCCGCGGTCGCCGGGATCGGGGTGGTCGCCTTCGGCGAGTCGCTCGGCCGGCTGCAACTGCTGGGGATCGCGCTGGTGATCGTCGGCGTGGTGGTCCTCAACCTCAAGGGCGGCCACTGACCGAAGGCGCCCCGCCGCTTCCTGACGTTCGGTCAGTTCGCGAACCATGTGGCCAACTCGCCTGCCGGGGCGGGAAGTCGGACTACCCGACGTCCCGCCCCGAGCCGTTCGCTACGGTGTCCCCCATGACGGACCCCAGGCCCCACCACTACCGCTTCGTCCACCGCGAGCTCGCCCGCCAGGTGCTGGAGTTCGGCCCGCGGGTGGCCACCCCGACCCCGGACGGCGGCAGCCTGCTGCCCGTCGTCACCCAGATATGGGAGGACCTCGGCAAGACCCTCCCACCCGAGGACCGCCTGCCGGTCCACGGCCTCGACTGCCGCCACCTGTCCGTCGACGGCCACCACATGCTGCTGGTCACCCTGCCCACCGCGGTCGGCGCCACCGAGGCGCACTTCGTCGCCGCCGTCCACCCCAAGGGCGGCCGGGCCGTCCGCTACATCACCCTGGAGCACGCGTTCAGCCCCTTCGACGGCAGCCCCGGCACCGTCCTCGGCGAGTGGACCACCGAGAGCCACCTCAACCACGGCCCGGGGCCCTCCCCCGTCGCCGAACTCTTCGTCACGGCCGTCGTGCAGCTCACCGCCCCGAAGAAGCGCGGCTTCTGGCGCCGCTGACCCCGGCCGGGTGACACCGGCGGCACAAGGCCGGCCGAACGGTACCGGCCGCGCGGTGCCTGCCGGACGACGACCACCGAACAGCGACAACAGACCGCAGACCGCAGACCGGGCCGCCGACGTCAAGAAGCCGTCGACGGCCCGTAAATGTCCCGTAACGAGGCCCCCCTTCGCCCGCGGAGAAGATCACCGGCCCTCCCGGCCGGGGCTATGCTCGCCCGGTCCGGCAATCGAGCACGGGGGCGAACATGGCCGACTTCACGGTCAGTACGGAGTTCCTCGCCAAGTTGGCGCAGGACCTCAAGGGTTGTGGCGACGAACTCGACCAGGGGCTCAAGGCATTCGAGGCGGCCGGCCACACCGGCACCGGCTTCGAGTTCCTGGACGAGGCCTGCGGGCACTTCAAGGAGAAGTGGGAGTACGGCCTGAAGAAGGTCCGGGAGTGCGTCAAGATCCTCGACGACGGCCTGGACAAGGTGCAGCAGAGCTACGACGGCACCGAGCAGAGCATCGCCAAGGCCCTCACCCCGACGGCGGCACAGGCATGACCGACCCCGCGCCCGCGCCCGACTGGTCCGGCCTCGGCTTCGACCCGACCCCGGGCGACGCCGCCGCCGTCACCGCCCTCAGCGGAAGCCTGCGCCGGGTCGGCACGCACCTGACCGGCGTCCACACCACCCTGTCCCAGCTCAGCGCCGACCAGGGCGAGTGGACCGGCGACGCCGCCAAGGCCTTCTCCGGCCAGTTCGGCAAGCTCCCCAGCTACCTCCAGGACGCCGCCGACTCCATCACCGCCGCCTACCAGGCACTCGACGTCTGGTACCAGGCACTGACCGAACACCAGCCCAAGGCTGCCGAGTTGGCGAGCGCCGCGGTCGCCGCCAAGCAGCGCAAGGGCGAGGCCGAACAGGCCCGCGCCACCGCGGCAGCCGCCCCCGACCTCGAACTGGCCGGCCGGAGCTTCCCCGACGACGCCTCCCTCGCCGCCGCCGAACAGCGCTACA
The DNA here is from genome assembly GCF_042796115.1 of Kitasatospora sp. NPDC056446. Lineage (NCBI taxonomy): Bacteria > Bacillati > Actinomycetota > Actinomycetes > Kitasatosporales > Streptomycetaceae > Kitasatospora > Kitasatospora sp. NPDC056446. The sequence continues at coordinate 45,261 of NZ_JBHTRF010000071.1, forward strand.
CCAAGGCGAAGGGCCACCTCGACGCGGCCGCCGCACTGGTCGACAGCGCCGCCTCCGAACTCACCGGCCTCCAGGACCAGGCCCGTGAACTCGCCGAAGGCCACAAGTCGGACGCCCACAAGACGGCCGACGCCATCCGCAAGGCCGCCGACAGCAAGGCCCCGCCCGAGCCGGGCTGGCTCAGCAAGGTCGGCACCTGGCTGAAGAACCACGGCGCGGACCTGCTGACGGTGGCGGCGGGCGTCTGCGGCATCGCGGCGATCTTCTTCCCCGCCTTCGCCCTCCCCGCCATCCTGCTCAGCGCGGCGGCCGCCGGCGCGCACGCCACCCAGTACGCCGTCAAGGGGCAGCTCTGGCCGCCGCAGAAGAACATCGGCAACTGGCTGACCCTGGGCGGCGACGTCCTCGGCGCGATCCCCGGCGTCGGCGTCGCCGCCAAGGGTGTGACCGCCGCCCGGGAGGCGAGCGCCGCCGGCTCGGGCGTACGCGGCGCGGTCACCGCCGGGACGACCGAGGTCCGGTCCGCCTCCCGCGCGATCGACCCGGCCAACCCGGTCTTCACCACGGCGATCGAGAAGCCGGCCGTCAAGCTCGGGCTCTCCAAGGCCACCGCGATGAACGTCTCCGACGGTGTCCAAGCCGCCACCACCTTCGGCCTCAACGCCCCGACCGCGTACGCCCTCTCCAAGGACAACCCGAGCGACGGCCTCTCCGGCGCGGTCAACTACACCACCGGCACCAACAACCTGGTCGGCTCGGCGGGAGTGGTCTCCGGCGGCGGCAAGGCCAACACCGTCATCGGCACCGTATCCACCCTGGGCAACCTGCTCGGCCTGGGCGGATGGGCGGCCGGATATGGCCGTTGAGACCTCCGAGGCCACGGCTCCACCACTCTGGCTGACGCTCCCGGCGGGCTTCACCGCCATCGACCTGGACGAGGACCCCGGCGACCGCATGCAGCGCTCGGCGGAGCTGCTGGACGCGGTGTTCCCCGGGGCCGCCCCCGAGCAGAAGCTCAGCGCCGTGATCGCCGCCGAGACCGCCCTCCAGGCCCACCTGCGCGAGGGCGCCGTCCACGTCGCCGGCTGCCTGGTCCGCGCCGAGGACGGCGAACCCGTCCACGGCATGCTCGCCGTCTTCCTCCGCCCCCAGGACCCCGGCCCGCCGGGCGGCTACCCCGCCCGCGTCGCCGAGGAGTTGGCCGAGGCCTGGCCGGACGCCGACGTCGGCGTGGTCGACCTGCCCGTCGGCCGCGCCGCTCTCGCCGCCCGCGACCTGACCGTCCCGGTGCCCGGCGCGGTGTGGGGCGTCCCCGGGTCCACCGTCAGCACGGTGCGCCAGCTCGAACTGCTGCTCCCCCACCCCTGGAGCCCGTACGTGGTCGCCGCCGTCTTCACCACCGAGGACCTCGACCACTGGGACGAGTGGCTGCCGCTGCTCGCCGCCGCCTTCCGCGGCATCTCCTTCCACCCGCCTCGCGACGAGAGCCTCGACACCCTCCCGCCCGAACAGTGGGACACCGTGCGGAAGGCCTTCGGATGACGCCCGCGGCCCGATCCGACCGGGCCGCGGGCGCCACCCGCCCGTGGCTCGGCCGCACCGCCGCCCTCATCGCCGTCCTGACCTGCCTGTTCGTCGGCATCGTCCTCGCGTACGTCTTCGTCGGCACCCTGCTCGCCTTCGGCCTGGGGGCCCTGTACATCGTCACGACGGGCATCGGACTCGCGAAGCTCCGGAGCCCCGTAAGCGACTCCGACTACAACGACATCGGCGGGGCGCTGCTCCTGGTCCTCCTCGCCACCCTCATGGCCTGCGGGGCGGGCGCCGACGCCTGGCACAACCACGTGCTGGGCACGGGCCGGAACATCGACGCCGTGGTCACGACCGAGCACGTCGAGAAGTCGGCCCGCGGCGGGACGAAGCGGACGTACACCCTCGTGTCGAAGGGCGAGGGCACCGTCCCCGGCGGACCGCTCGCACCGGAATCCCGGCGCTTCAAGCCCGGCGACACCGTCACCGTCCGGATGGACCCGGCCGGACGGGTCGCCCCCAAGCTCCCCGGAGAGGCCGACTCCCCGGCCTCCCTCGGGCTCGCCGTCGGACTCGGCACGGGCATCGCCCTGCTCCTGCTCTGGTACGGCCACGAGGCCGGCCGGCCGCCCCGGAAGCCGCGCCCACCCGGCCCCTGGCGGGACAGGCTGCGCCGACTCGACGGCCTGCCGCTCACCGCCGCGGCAACCGCCGTGTCCGTGCCGTGGCTGCTGCTCCTCCGACTCGTCCAGGGCAAGCTCGGGCTGACCATCATGATCGCGGCCCCCTACCCCTTCGCCGCACTGGCGGCCTTCGGCGCGCTGGTCCGCGACGAGGAGCGGAAGCGGCCCCAGGGGCTGGTGCTCCTCGCGGTCGGCGTGGCCTTCACCCTCCTCGCCCTCTTCCTCTAGGCCCAATGCCGGTGACTTTGTCCTGTCTGTCTCGTTGGTTGTGGTGTGGCGAGGGTGGGGCAGGTCAAGGCGCCTGCGGGCGAGCGGTTGT
>NZ_JBHTRF010000072.1:0-46994 GCF_042796115.1 Kitasatospora sp. NPDC056446
CTTCGCCACCGGCCTGCGGCCGGCCCTTGACCCGGACGGCCTCTTTGCCCCGGACCCCAGGCAGCTATCGGGGGGACGGGGGAGGTGCGCCCTCGAATTTGACGGTCTGTCACCCGGCTTTCCCGGGCGCCGAACCTCGCCTTCATGATTGACCAAAAACCCTCTTTGAGGTATTCTTGTCTTGTTGGCCGGGGATGGCACCCCCGACCGGCGGACCGAGGCCACAGCGCCCGTACCGAACCCCAAGAGGAGCAGCAACATGGCAGGCGAGACCAAGATGACCCTCATCGGCAACCTCGCGGACAACCCGACCCTCCAGTACACGGACGGCGGCGCGGCGGTGGTCAACATGACCGTCATCGCGAACGAGAAGACGTACGACAGCACGGCCCGCGTCTGGCGGGACGGCGACTCCCTGTCCATGCCGTGCGTTGCCTGGCGCCAGTACGCCGAGAACATCGCGGCGAGCCTGACCAAGGGCACCCGCGTGATCGTCACCGGCACGCTCAAGCAGCGCTCGTACCAGCCCGCAGACGGGCCTCGTCGCATCTACACCGAGCTGCTGATCGACGAAGTCGGCCCGGCCCTGCGCTTCGCCACCGCCGAGGTCGCCAAGGCGGCCGGAAAGCGCCCCGCCACCCAGCAGGCCGCGCCCGCCCAGGGGGCGCCCGCCGCGACGTGGCCGCCCCGCCCCACCACCCCGCCCGCCGTCAACCCTTGGCCGACCCCGGCCATGGCGGGATGATCACCAGGGCCGGGCGGCACCGAGCCGCCCGGCCCGCCGAATCCAGGCACCGAGAGGCCGCACCCGTGAGCAGCACCCCGCCCGAGTCCGGGCTGACCAGCACCATCAACACCATCCAGCGCGCCCTGTTCGCCGCCGTCCTCGCCCTCACCGGGCTCGGCGCGGCGTGCGCCATCTACGACCAACTCCTCATCACCGGCGCACTGCTGGCCGTCGTCGGCGGCCTCCTGTGGCTCCAGACGGTGGCCCTGCGCCTGCCGAAGCTCATCAACGCCGCCGCCGAAGCGCACGGCATCCCGCCGATCCTCCCCAGCACCCCAGCCGCCAGGCGCTGAACCCGAGCCGGCCGGGCCACCACGGTCCGGCCGGCCACCCGGAGAACCCTTGATCACTACCTACACCGCAAGCCGCCTGTTGCTGCGCTACGACGTCGAATACGCGCAGAACGGTCTCACGTACTACACCGTCCGTGCCCCGCACGTCTTCGGAACCGTCACCGTGCACCCCGAGCCCGCGCCAGGCGAACGCGATGATCCCGACGCCTACACCAGCCTTCGCCTCATCTCCGGCCGCTACGACCCGACCGAGAACCCGAGCGGGTACACCGACCGACTCGCGGTCTACAACGCGTGGATCTACGACGGCATCACCCTGCCGCCGCCCGGCTCGACCAGCACCCGCGACCCGTGGGAACGGCTCCACCGCAGCCCCTACGAAGTAGCGACCCAGAGCGCCCGCGCCCGCGCCCGGGACATCGGGGAGAAGCTCATCGCCGAGTACCGCGCCGACCCCCATCGCCACGCCCAACACACCAACTACCTGCGAGCCGCAGCCGACGAGCAGCTCACCAGGGCCGCACGGGAGGCGGACGAGCTTCGCCCCGCCGTCCGCCGCCTGGCCCAGCTCGAAACCCTCCTCACCCGTTGGACCCGACTCCGAGCCCCCCAGACGAGCCCGACCACCGTGGAAGTCGGCGGATTCCTCGCCGACTGGCTCAGCGGCCAACTCGCCGGACACCAGCCCCTCACCCCCGGCGCCCAGGAGTTCTACCGGGCTTGGACCGCCGCCCGTCGACTCGGCGACCCGGCAGCGGTCTTCCAGCCCCGCCGGATCATCCTGCACACCCCCGCCGCGCTCGCAGCGTTCACCGCCCACCTCACCGAGGCCGCCCGGCAGGCGCCCAGCCCCGCTGCCCGCGCCGACGCTCGCACCCGTCTGCGCCGCATCGCCGCCACCCATCCGGCGCTCGCCGTGGACATCCCCGCCCCCGAGGAGGAAAGCCCGCTCGCGGCGTGAGCCCGTGATCACCACCACCGGATCGGGCCTGGTGGTGGTGGTCGCCGCCGGGGGCGGCGGGGTTCGGGCGCGCCTTCGGCGCGGCTGCCTTTTCTGGTCCGGGCGCCCCGCTGCGCGGTTCCCCCGGCCCCCCTTCGCGGCCCAGTATCCGGAGCCGGCCGCCCGCTTCAAGGGCGCTGCGCGTGGCTTCGCCACCGGCCTGCGGCCGGCCCTTGACCCGGACGGCCTCTTTGCCCCGGACCCCAGGCAGCTATCGGGGGGACGGGGGAGGTGCGCCCTCGAATTTGACGGTCTGTCACCCGGCTTTCCCGGGCGCCGAACCTCGCCTTCATGATTGACCAAAAACCCTCTTTGAGGTATTCTTGTCTTGTTGGTCAGGGAGGGCAACCCAGACCACCGACCCACGAAGAACGGCCCGTCGAGAGGCAGCGCATGACCGAGCTGAACAGCATGAACGTCGAACCCGGGACCTGGTCCTGGGGGGCGATGCCGGAGCAGAACCGGCAGGCCAGGGGGCACGAGTTCTACCCGCCGTTCGCCGACCTCGCCAAGATCCCGGAGCTGTACGCCACGGACGGCCAGCCGTTCGAGCAGAAGGTCTGCCACCTCCACTACTTCACCGGCGGATCGGACTGGTACATCGCCGAAGTGGACCCGTCCAGCGGCCTCGCCTTCGGCTGGGCGCGGGTCAACTACCCGGAGGGCGAGTGGGGTTACATCCACCTGGTCGAACTGGAAGAGCTCTACCTCACCCCCGCCGCTCGACCCGGCGCCCTGGCGCTCCCGATCGTGGTCGAACGGGATCTCCACTTCACCCCGACCCGCGCCGCCGACATCCCCGCCATCGCCTCCTAGGTCCGCCTGTTCACCCCTTCGAGTCCGGTCGAACCGAGGAGCCCCGTCATGTCCAGTCTTGGCCCCGAGCGCACCGCCGCCGACGAAGCGGCCCGCGCGCTGCTCGCCACCCATGCGTTCACCGCCGCCACCCCCGGCACCTACCGGTGCGAACCCACCATCCCCGAGGGCGTATCCGTGGTCGTCCGCGACCTGATCACCGCACTCCTCCACCTCGCCGACGTCACGGGTGTTCAGGGCGACCGCCAAGAACTCACCTACAACGCGTACCTGCGGTACCGCGAGGAAGCCGCCTACGAGCGGCTCGCCGAACTCGCCCCCTTCTGAGCCCAGTTCCCCGGCGGTGGTGGTGGTCGCCGCCGGGGGCGGCGGGGTTCGGGCGCGCCTTCGGCGCGGCTGCCTTTTCTGGTCCGGGCGCCCCGCTGCGCGGTTCCCCCGGCCCCCCTTCGCGGCCCAGTATCCGGAGCCGGCCGCCCGCTTCAAGGGCGCTGCGCGTGGCTTCGCCACCGGCCTGCGGCCGGCCCTTGACCCGGACGGCCTCTTTGCCCCGGACCCCAGGCAGCTATCGGGGGGACGGGGGAGGTGCGCCCTCGCATCTGACGGTCTGTCACCCAGCTTTCCCGGGTGTCAGGCCCTGCCTTCATGCTTGACCAAAAACCCTCTTTGAGGTATCCTTGTCTTGTTGGTCAGGGAGGGCAGCCCAGACCAGCGACCCACGAAGAGCCGACCGAAAGGTGCCACGTGACCACGATCGACCTGGTCCGCCTGCGCGAGATCAACGACGACAAGCGGGCCGAGTGCGGCCACGCCGAGGGCCCCGGCTGTGCCTGGTGCTGGCTCACTCCCGAGGCGATCACCGAACTCCCCTTCGCCGATCGCCTGGCCGCCGCCGTCGAACTCGACCACATGCTTACCGAGATGGGTGTCCCCCGCGCGCCCCGGACTGTCGTGATCGTCCACGGTGCCCGGACCTACGCCGTCCAGATCATGTGCCAGGAACTCGGCACCTGGGAGCTGCGAATCCCTGCGTCCGGCGAGGAGTACACCCTCTATCGCGGAGCGATCTACGCCGAACCCGCCGCGCAGGTCCGCGACGAGAAGGTCCCCACGTGGACCCGGGGCAGTGACGATCTCGCCGACGTCGCCCGCAGCTTCGCGGGTCTGCTCTGGGCATCCGGCCTTCGGCGCTGATCTACCACCCGGCCCGGTGAGCCGCCGGGCCGGGCTCCGCCCTCGCTCCCGAAGGAAGACGTATGAAGATCATCGACGTTCACCACGACCTGACTGTGGACCGCCCGGCCCGCTCTCGCGAAGTCCTCGCAGTCCTGTCATACATCGGCTCTCGCTTCGACGCTGCCGCTGTCGTCGTCCGGGAGGTGGCCCCGGAGGAGCTGGCGGAGCTGCCTCCCGTTCCGGTGCTAGACATCGCCGACTGGGAGCAGGCGTGCCGCGCGCTAGTCGCGCTAGATGCCTTCCTGGCAGGTGCCGAGGCCAGGCTTGCGACCGTACGCGAGGGCGGCAGGGTCGTTGTCCCGTGGCAGGTGCGCCTGTCATTCGTCTGCGGTCTCGACACCATCGCCAGGGCTTGGAGGGATGCCTACCTGCCCGGCGCGCACTACGTGATCAGCCCCGAACTCCCAGTGCGGCCCGACCTGCGCGCGACGGCCGCGTGGGGTTCGAGCGCAGGGGGCGCCATCGCCTGCGCCCGCCGCTGGTCAAAGGTCGTCACCGTGTCCAACTTCCGCGAGCTGTCGGACGAGGCGGACGCGGGAACCGGGCATCCGCATAACCAATGACTTGACCAAAAACCCTCTTTGAGGTATTCTTGTCTTGTTGGTCGGGGAGGGCAACCCCGGCCGACGCCCGCGAACCGAACCCGTGTGAGGGGACCTCGTACATGACCATCTCCCTGGCCAAGACCTCCACCCGTAACGCCAGTCTGCGCGAGATCGTGGACATCCTGCGGGAGCAGCAGCCCCGCAAGGCCGACATCATCACCCCGGCGCAGAGCATCCGTGCCGAAGGCGGTCGACTGATCGTCAACGGCGCGGACTACGACTACGACATCACCCCGGACGGAGTCACCCGCAAGGCCGCCGAACTCCGCCTCACCGGCGTCGCCGAGTCGGGGCTGGCCGAGAAGCTGGGCATCCCGGTCGGCTACCTGCGCAAGACCCGGGTCGAGGCCCCGGAGCTGTGGGACCAGAACGTCAACGGCTGGCTCACGCACGAGAGCCGCGAGGCCAAGAGCTACATGATCCGTACGCTCCGGCCCGGCCAGGGCGAGGACACCGGTACGGCCCGCGCATTCCTGAGCGCGAGCTACCGGATCATCGACAACCTGGACATCCTGACCGCCGCCCTCCGAGGCGTCTACGACGCGGGTGTTCAGGTCCGCCTGGACAGCTGCGACCTCACCGACCAGAAGATGTACGTCCGGGTTGTCGCCGACGAAGTCCGCGCCTACGCCCCGGAGCTGCTGCGCAACTACCGCTCCCCGTTCACCGAGGCGCGCGGCAGCGACAACCCGACCGTCTTCGCCGGGTTCGAGATCAGCAACAGTGAGACCGGGTGCGGGGCGTTCACGATCGTGCCCCGGCTGGTCGTCCAGGTCTGCGACAACGGCATGACCATCACCAAGGACGCCATGAAGTCCGTGCACATCGGCGGACGCCAGGCGGACGGCGTGATCCAGTGGAGCGGCAACACCCAGGACCGCACCCTCGACCTGGTCACCTCCCAGACCGCCGACGCCGTCCGAACCTTCCTCGACCGTGACTACATCCTCCGGCAGATTCGTGACATCGAGGACAAGGCCGGAGCCCGCATCACGGACCCCGAGAAGGCGATCACCACCGTCAGCCAGCGCCTGCGCTTCTCCGAGGCGGTTCGGGCCGACGTGTTCTCCCACTTCATTCGGGGCGCCGACCTGTCCGCCGGTGGCGTCATGCACGCCGTGACCTCCGTCGCCCAGACCCTGCCCGATGCCGACGAGGCCCACGAACTCGAATCGCTCGGCATCCGCGCCATGGAGCTGGCCGCCGCGCTGTGACTGCCCCGCCGCCCGGCCCGAAAGGGCCGGGCGGCCCGTCACAGACCACCAGCCGCAGCCAGCGCGCCCGAGGGAGACCCCGCCATGAACACCACCGCCGACCGCCTGCGCGATCTGGTCGCCGAGGTCACCACCTTCGAAGAGGAGTGGGAGGAGGAGTTGCGCGCAGCTCTCCCGACGTACGACCCGAACCGCGACGGTTGCCCCGTCGAACCACGCGACGAAGTCCGGTACTTCGAGCTGTACGACGTCCGCGCCGCCGCCGCCCGTGACCTGCTCCACAGGACGACCATCGGCATCGAGAAGGTCATCAGCGAGCTGACGGAAGCCGAGCCCGAGCCCGAGGCCGACCAGCCCGGTTAACCGGTCCAACCGCCGCCCAGCGCGACGCTGGGCGGCCCACCGGCCGGGAGCGCCGAGGAGCGGGGATCGACCCCGCACCTCGGCCCAACCCCTCCCGCCGCTTTCCCATCGCAGCACCAAGCGCCGCACCGCCCGCCGGCCTCTGCCGCCCGTGGCCAGCCGGCCCCGGCCCGGGGCGCCGAGCTGCGGGGATCGACCCCGCACCTCGGCCCAACCCCGCGCGGCGCCTCCTGCTGCCCACCTTCACCTTTCGCACCACCAGGAGAACGACGTGCCGACCCTGCCCCACACCGGGCTCCAGACCCCTGACCAGCCCTGCTACGAGGTCACCGCCTGCCGCGAGTTGCTACTGCTCCGCGGAACGCCGTTCCTGGCCACCATCAGCCACGGCCGCCGCGAGATCGGCACCGCCCAGAACTACGGTGACGGCGACCTCACGGAGTTCGTGCCGCACGGCGACTTCGACACGGGGGACTTCGCGAGCTTCGCCGACGCCTGCCGCCTCGACGGCGAGCCCGTCAGCTTGTCGCTGCTGCTCGACCTGCTGATCGAGGAGTACAACGTCGCCCGCTCGCTCCGGGCCCAGCTGCGCAACGGCCGCACGATGCTGCGCGAGGTCACCGCGGCAGGCACCCGCATCACCGGCACCGCCGCGATACCTGACACCGCCGCCGGCCGAAAGCGGCTGCGCGAAGCCCTCGGCCAACCGCTGACCCCCGGCGCCGTCACCGAGTTCTGGAACGGCAGCAGCTGGGAGCCCCTGAGAGGCGCCTCCGAGTCCTGAGTCCACTCCGGGCTTGGCCCGGCAACCTCCCGGCCGCGCCGAACTCGGCCAGCCCCAAGCCCCCAACTGCCCAGGAGACCAGCAGCATGCCGAAGTACATCATTCCCATCGACGTCATCACCGTGCACGTGGTGCCCGTCCTCGCGTCCACCCCCGAAGCTGCTCAGGCTGAGGCCGAGCGCATCGTCACGGGCGACTGGGAGACCTGGTTCGACCACGCCGAGCCCGTGGTGGTCGGAGACGCCCACACAGAAGCCGAGTGGGACGCCGAGCAGGAGAGCACGAGCCGCACCGGCACCAGCGGTCAGCCCGGCCCCCTCTCGGCCAGCCGGCCGAAGGACACGGGCCCCGCGGCCAAGCCCCGCGCGCCCCGTACCGATCACCACGCGAACGGCAGCGAGTGCCCGCCCACCCACAGGCACACCAGCGCGGGCAAACCCCTCACCGAGGGGTGCCCCGGGCGGGCGTACTCCAGTGCCAGGTGCACGTGCGGCTGGACCACACGCAGCATGGTCAAGGGCTACGTCGACGAATCCCGAAAGCGGCACCTCAGCCAGCACCGCTGAGACCAGGCACACCCGGCTGATCAACCGTCGCGGCCCGGAGGGCAACCGGGCCGCGACGACCTCCCACGAACCCGGAAGACCAGCACCACGTGACCACCCCAAACCACCCCGGCGACATAGCGGGACGCGACACTGCGCCCGCAGAGTCCCCACCCACCCGGCTCCAACTCCCGCGCGACGGCGACGCGCTCACTGCGGACATCGTCGTCGGCGTCCTCGGAGTCGCCGCGTTCGCGGTCAGCTTCAAGCACGTCGTCCAGACCGCCGACCGCGCCGGCCAGACCGGATGGGTGGCCTACGCCATCGCCGTCTCCGTCGAACTGATGGCCTTGGGCGCCGTCTCCGAACTCCGTCGCCGCAAACGCCACGGACACCCCGCCCGCTGGCCCCGCGCCGTCCTGGTCCTCGGCGTCAGCATGAGCCTGGCCGCAAACCTCGCCGTCGCCCAGCCCACCCCGTGGGGGTACGTGATGGCCGCCTGGCCCGCCGTCGCATTCCTGGCCGCCGCCGGAATCATCGAGTCCCGCTCCTCGGCTCGGCCGGCTCCAAAGGCGATACCCCTCGCAACCTGCGGCCCGCCCGCCGACCCCGCCGAAGAGACCGGAGCCGACCAGGGCCCCGAGGCCGCTGCGCAGCAGCCTGGCCCAGCGCCGGCCGACGAGCCCCAGCAGCCGGAGGCGGCCGAACCGGACGTCGAGGACGAGCCCGCCGAGGACGAGCAGACCGACCCGGCACAGCCGCTCCGGCAGCGCCCGAGTCGGCTGCACGTCATGACCGAGCTGCTCGCCGCGATGACGGCCGACCCGGACTGGAAGCCCGACTACGACGAGTTGATCCGTACGACCGGCTGGGGCCGGTCGTGGTGCGAGAAGCGTGTGGGCGAGGCCCGCACGCTCCATCGGGGCCGTACGGAACCTGCCGCCCACGAGGAAGCCGCCGCCCGCACGGGCGAGCCGCAGCCCCTTCACCCGGTCCGTACGCCCCGTGACGCCGACGACCAGCCCGTACCCCCGACCTCCCAGCCCGCACCGAACCCGTACAAGGAACCCGCACGTGAGCACCACCCTCCACATACCGCCGCAGCTGCGTGACGCCGACGCGTACGTGCTGAACAACAGCGCGGGCAAGGACAGCGCCGCGATGCTCCACCTGTGGGCGAACACCGCCACCGAGGAGATGTTGGAGCGCACCGTCGTGCTCCACCTCGACCTCGGCGACGCCGAGTGGGACGGAGTGCCCGCCCTCGCCAGTGAGCAGGCGGCCGCGTACGGACTGCCCTTCGAGGTCCGCCGCCGCGAACGCGGCGGCCTGCTCGACCTCGTCCGGGCCCGCGGCCGTTGGCCTGGGCCCGGCACCCCCTTCTGCCGCAGTTACCTCAAACGGGACGTGGCCAGGAAGTTCTACACCGAGCTGACCACCCGACTCGGCATCACCGGCCGACCCGCGCACATCGTCACCGAACTCGGCCTGCGTGCCGACGAGAGCACCGTACGGGCCCGCCGCCCCGCCATCGCCCTGGACCGGGCGGCCAGCTCCGGACGACGCCAGATCACCACATGGCTGCCCATCCACCAGCTCAGCACCGACGACGTGTGGAAGACCGTACGGACCAGCGGCATCCCGCCCCACCCCGTCTACCAGCACCTGCCCCGTCTGAGCTGCCGCCTGTGCCCGTTCGCCGGACGCGCCCACCTCATTACGGCCGCACGGATGGCACCGGACACCGCACTCGACTACGCCCTGGTCGAGGACGAGATCCGCCAGCCCTTCCGCCGCGACCTCTCCATGGCCGAGATCATCGATGCCGCCGAGCGTACGGACGACGACCCCGTACGGGCCCTGCGCCCCTGCGGGACGCCAACCCGTACGCTCCGGCGCCGTACGGAGGGTTGCGCCGCATGAACCGCACCGCCCCTGTAGGGGCCGACACCGAGATGCCCATCGTGCTGAGCTACGGGATGGGCCTGGACAGCGCCGCCGTCCTCACCCGCTGGCTCACCGAGCCGGCCACCCGCACCTTCCCGCTCGACAAGTTGACCGTGCTCACCGCGATGACCGGCGACGAGCCGGACGTCACCCGGCGCCTCAACGAGAACCACGTGCTGCCGCTGCTGCGCGACACCGGCACGCGCTTTGTCCAGATCAGCCGCACCAGTCAGAGCGGCGGGTACACCGTGCTGGACGACTCCCGCACCGCGAGCCGACTGATCATGAAAGGCCCGTGGCGGCTGTCCGACGAGCTCCGCACCAGCGGCACCGTCCCCCAGATCGCGGCCAAACGCCGACTGTGCAGCCTGCACGCGAAAGGCCAGGTGCTCGATGAGTGGCTGGCCGACGAGTTCGGCGGCCGACCCTTCCGACATGCCCTCGGCTTCGCCGCCGAGGAGCTGCGCCGCGCGGAACGCGACGAGGGATTCACCGCCACCGGCCGCCGCCCCGAGTACCCGCTGATCGACCCCTGGGGATGGGACCGGCACCAGTGCGCGCAGTACCTGCTCGACCGCTTCGGCGAGCCCTGGTCGCGCTCCGCGTGCGGCTACTGCCCCTTCTCCGCCGGGCACCGCGGCCGGGCCGAGCTGGTCGAACGCTGGCGCGCGGAGCCGGCCATCGGTGCCCAGGCCCTCGCCCTGGAGTACACCGCCATGGCCCTCAACCGCCGCTCGAAGCTCTACGGCACCGTCGCCGCCCAGGACCTCGCCCGCACCCACGACCTGACCGACGTCCTCGCCCGGTTCGAGGAGGACCTCCAGCGGCAACGGTGGAGCGTCTACGAGGTGCGCCGCATCATCCACCCCCGCCGCGACGACCCCGCGGCCAAGGGCCCGGCCTGGCGCAGCGTCCGCACGGTGTTCACCGGGCACCGAGACGACGCCCAGCTCATGCTCCGCGCGGCCTCCGCCGGAACCGCCGTCACCGACACGTACGGCATCACCAGGGCCGAGATCATCCCGCGGACCAGCGGCTACCCGGCGATCGAGATGGCGCTCGCCCTCGCACCGGCCGGCGTTCGCGACAAGGAGCGGCCCGCGTTCGGCTCCTGGTGGGAACGACTCCACCACCAGGCCGCGCCCGGAGCCCGGCGCAGGGTCACCCTCGCGGCGTGACCGAACGGAAGACGGGGGCCAGCAGCACGGCCGAAGCCGTGCCGACCTCGCGGATCGGCTGGGCAAGCCGCTGGCCCCCTCCCACGAAGTCGATCCCGAAGGAGCGCTACCTCGCGTACGTAAACTAGTACACGCCGAGCCGGGGAAGCGCGTCCCCCTGAACTCTCACCCAAAGGAGACCCGCTGATGGCCCCCGCCCCGACGCTCGCCGAGCGGCTGGCCGCCGCCCCCACCGACCGCCTCAGCGTCGCCGACATCGCCAGCGTGACTGGCCTGTCCGAGCAAACCGTCCGCCGCCTCACCCAGGACCCGCAGTGGCCCGGAGCAGACGGAACCGGTGACCGTGGCGAGCAGCGGTTCGAGCGCGACGCCTGCGCCCAATGGATGCGCGACCACCAGGCTGCGCGGGTCGACGTCACCGAGCTGCCCGGGGCCGACACCGACCGGGTCACCATCACCGACATCGCTCACCGAACCGGCATCCCGCGCGCCACGATCAGCCCGATGCCCGCGAAGTACAAGGACAGCAACGACCCGTTCCCGGCCGCCGATGTCCTCAGCACCTACAACTGGGGCGAGGTCAAGTCGTGGCTGGGCCGGCGGTCCAGCCGCACCGGCCCGCGCGGCACTACCGCGGTCCCGGTTCCGGCCGAGGTTCCGACCACCACGCCGGTGCTCGACGTGCTCACCACCGCCATGATCGAGCGGCTCACCGGCCGGGGCAAGGAAGCCGTCAAGACCCTGGTCCGCCGCCCCGAGATCGCCGACCTCAGCAGCGGCAAGGTCGGCCGCTCACGGGTGTGGCCCGCCGCTGCCCTGCTGCCGGTGCTCTGGCGACTCGGCTACCTGCCCGAGACGGGCCCGCTCTCCCTGGAGCAGACCGCCGTCCTCGTCGAACTCGGTTACCTCCCCGCGAAGGGGAAGCCAACCCCCGAACAGGCCGCCGTGCTGCTTGACTTCGGCTACGACCCCAAGGGCACCGTCGAGCACAGGGCGTGGCTGGCCGGCCCCCTCCGCTCGGCGACCGAGCTGGCCGCCCACTACGGCGTCACCATCAGCGCGGTCAGCCGACGGCTCAGTCGCGCTCGGGACGCAGGCGAGCCGGTCCCGACCCCGATCGACACCGAGGACGGCAAGCGCTATGACCCCCGGGTGTTCGACAACTTCTGGAAGTAGAAAGCCCGGACCGGCAAGTGCCGTCTCTGCGGGCTCAGGCGGTTGTCGCCTCGGGCTGGCCGGAACCGGTTGAGTCCTCCTGCTCGTCGCCAGCCGTCTCGGTGGAAGGCAGGCCGGCTCGGGCGCGCACCATCTCAGCGCGAGCCTGAATCAAAACGGCGCAAGCCTTGATGATTCCTGCCACGCCTGCCGCTCCTGCTGCGACTGCACCACCGATCGCAGTGATCACCTGTGCTGTGTCGGACGGGCTGAACCGCGCGGTAGCGATGTCTTCGAGAACGGAGTACGCGGCGATGTAGGCGACCAAGTAGGCAACCGCTGCGACCAGTAGAAGCACAGCTGCTTCGACTAGCTCAGCCCGGCGCCGCTGGTTGAGGCTCGGCGCGAGCAGTGGGCCACGATGCGGCGTCCCGGCCGTGACGAGGGTTGCGCCGCCAGCGCCCCAGTCGTGCGCCGGGGCCACCAGCTCGGGGTCGACAAGGTTCAGAGTGGTCTGCGGATCACTGGTCGGCTGGGCAACGTGTTGAAGGACCGAGGCAATGATCGCCACGAGCTGTCGATGAGATTCCGGATCACCCCACAAGCTCTGTTCCCGCAACGCGAGAACGCGTTCAACGACCTGCCGGGCCCGCTCCCGAAGGTGGTCCCGGTGGGCTGGGTCTGTTCGGCGCGGTTCACATTCCGCATGAACGGTCAGCGCGGTGCAGAAGCGGCCCACGGCGTCCGAGACAATCGATGCCCTCGATTTCCCGCGTACCTCACCAAGATCAGGAGCTGTGAGAGCCTCCAGCGCGGCCACCGCCGCCATTGCGGTGTGCTCGTGCGGGACCGAGCGGGTGTAGGCCCGTCCGTCGAGAGCAGCCAGAAATCCGGTCACGGCAATGAGCACGAGGATCACAGCGAGCGGCCACACCGACGCGTGAACGGCGATGCTCAGCTGCAGGGACACGACCAGAGCCAACGCCGGGATCGTCCAGCGCGCCCCAAGCGCAATGCGGCCGGCGATCGCTCCCGCGAGTCGCCGCCGCATAGCGCTTAGATTCGGCACACCAGACTCTGGAACGCCGGCTTGCAACAAGCGTTCCCGCGTACGGATGGCGCGTTGCGCCGCAGCCCTCCGAACTAACCTGTTTCGCTCCAGGGCAAAAGCCCTGCCAGGAACGCGTGGTCTGCCTCCCCACGGCAACAGGAAGATAAGCACGACCAGCAGGTCTGCGATGTAGACCACCAGGCACCACGCGAGGACGTTCACGGCCATGAGCGCGATGCTAGCGACCGTGACAGACAGGTACGGCGGATTCGTCAGGAAGAGACGCTCTGAGTGCCCGCGCAGTGCAACGCTCAACTCGGATCTCCGCACGTCGTTCTGCGGCTGCCTGGCGGACCCTCGTCGAAGCACGCCGAGACCAACCGATGGCTCTCGTTGCGACGCTGCCAGCCGACCGAGCTCTACCCTGCTGTGGTGCCACTGCCGCCCGATGACTCCGGCCGCTCTCCAGCAACCGGGACCGACGCAACGGCCAAGGTGCCCCCCTCGTCAACAGGCGGCTTCTTGTCGCCGGCCGCCTCTGCTAGGACCGCCCGCACCTCCGCCAGCGGCAGCCCCGTCAGCTCCGCGATCTGATCGCGCGGCTCACCCAGAGCCTGGAGCCTCACGACGGCCAGCTTCGCCCGCTGTTCCGGCTCCTTAGCCGCCGCCTCCGCGTCCGCCAAGACCTTCGCTGCCCGCGCGCTCGCGCTCGCCCGCAGCTGCTCCGCCCTCCCCGTCTGCTCGTAGAAGTCGGCCAGCGCCGACTCCACCCGCCGCTCGCGCTGGAGACGCTCCGCGTCCCGCGCTGCCTTCGCCTGCTGCGCCGCTCGAACCGCACTGGCCCGCGACGCCGAAATTCGTCCGCTCATGCCGGAACCATAACCGCAAAACCCCAGGTGATAAACCCCGTAGATTCCCTATCGATAAGCGTTGATAAACGTCGAGAAGTCTCGATAGGAAAACCGAGACGCGCATCACCGGAGCAGTCACGAAGGCGCTCTGACCTGGCCATCTGCTAGCCATGACAAGTCATCCAGACACCTCTTGCAGATATTCTGAGCATGGTCCGCTGCGCGGGGCTAAAGTGCCTGTATGACATTTGGTGGGGCAGGTGAATCGGCGGCGCGAATAGCCGTCGAACCCTGCCTTACTCGGGATCGGAAAAGCAGCTGGGGGTGGTCGCGTTGATGACCATCCACAAGCTCACCGCAGGTGCCTACACGTACCTGACGCGGCAGGTCGCGGGCGGCGACGTGCAGCGCCAGCGGGGACAGTCGGCAGCGGACTACTACACCCAGAAGGGCAACCCCGCGGGCATCTGGCTCGGCCGCGGTGCCCCGCTGCTCGGAGTCGACGGCACCACCGTCACCGAACAGCACATGAAGCACCTGTTCGGCCTCGGCCAGCACCCGGACGCCGAGCGGATCATCGCCGAGCACCTGGCCGCCAACGTGCGCGCCGACATGGACGCCGAGCAGCTCGCCGACGTACGCGCCGCCGCGATCAAGGCCGCCACCCTCGGCCGCAAGTACCCGGAGTACAAGCCGCTCGACGCGTTCGCCGAGCGCGTCGAGAAGCGCCTGGCCGTCATCGAGAAGCAGGCCCGCCGCGAGCCCACCCGCGCCGAGATCAAGAAGGTTCAGCACGAGGAGTCGCGCCGGCAGCGCTCCACCGTCGCCGGCTTCGACCTCGTTTTCGCCCCGGTTAAGTCCGCCGCGGTGCTGTGGGCGCTGGACGAGCGCGAGGAGGTCCGCGCCGCCGTCCGCCAGGCCCACGAGGCCGCCCGCGACGCCGCGCTGGAGCTGCTGGAGGAGCACGCCGCGTTCACCCGCACCGGCAGCACCGGCCAGGCCCAGATCGAGACCAAGGGCCTGATCGCCGTCGCCTTCGACCACTTCGACTCCCGGGCCGGCGACCCCAACCTGCACACCCACGTCGTCGTCAGCAACAAGATCCAGGGCATCGACGGCCGGTGGCGCTCGCTGGACGCGCGCCCCCTGCACGCGATGACCGTGGCCGCCTCCGAGTACTACAACTCGCGCTTCGAGACCGAGCTGACCGCCCGGCTCGGCGTCACCTTCGAGGCCCGCGAGGACGCCGTCACCAAGCGCCAGCCGGTGCGCGAGATCGTCGGCGTGCCCGTCGAGACGATCACCCACTTCTCCTCCCGCCGGACCGAGATCGAAGCCCGCTACGAGCAGCTGCTGCGCGAGTACCGGCGCGACCACGGCCACGACCCGTCGACGGGCACCTCCCACAAGCTTGCGCGCCAGGCCAACCTCGACACCCGCGAAGGCAAGAAGGCCGCTCGCTCGCTTGAGGAGATGCGCGCCGACTGGACCACGACCGTCACCGCCGCCCACGGCCAGGACGTCATCCGCCGCGTGATGGCCGCCGTTCCCGCCGCCGGAACCAGCCCCGCCCACGTGGAAGAGCAGGCCCAGAACGAGGTCGACATCCCGACCCTCGCCGGCACCGTGCTGCTCACCGTCGCGGAGGAACGCGCGGTGTGGACAGTGTGGAACCTGCGCGCCCACGCCGAGCGCCTCGCCCGCTCCGAGCACCCCACGAACAGCACCGACGAGCACCACCAACTGGTCGAGGCGATCGTCACCGAGGCGATCTCCCCGGTCCACAGCATCCGCGTCGACGCCCCGGCGCTGCTCTCCGAACCCGAGGAACTCCGGCGGTCCAACGGCGACTCCGTGTTCGTCCAGCACGCGTCCGCCCGCTACACCAGCAGCACCATCCTGGACGCCGAGCGCCGCCTGGTCGACGCCGCCCTCACCCCCTTCACCGGCGGCCTGAACCCTGCCTTCGTGGGTGCTGCGATCGACGGCTTCGAAGCCCGCAACCGCGCCCTGGACGACGGCCAGCGCGCCCTCGTCACCAGCTTCGCCACCGACAAGCGACTGCTCGCGGTCGGCCTCGGCCCGGCTGGCTCCGGCAAGACCACCGCCATGCAGGCGTACGT
This sequence comes from Kitasatospora sp. NPDC056446, assembly GCF_042796115.1. Classification (NCBI taxonomy): domain Bacteria; kingdom Bacillati; phylum Actinomycetota; class Actinomycetes; order Kitasatosporales; family Streptomycetaceae; genus Kitasatospora; species Kitasatospora sp. NPDC056446. Next base: position 15,946 of record NZ_JBHTRF010000072.1, read on the forward strand.
CCACGTCGCCGCCCAGGCCGGGCAGCGTGTCGTCCCGCTCGCCACCTCCGCGGCAGCCGCCGCCGTCCTCGCCAAGGACCTCAAGCAGCCCGCCGAGAACCTCCACAAGTTCCTCTGGGAGTACACCGGCGGCACCTACGCCCCCCAGCTCAACCGCGGCCAGGACGTGCCGAAGAGCCGGGCCGGCTTTGCGCTGAACCCGGGCGACGTGGTCCTGGTGGACGAGGCCGGGATGGCAGGCACCCTCAACCTGGACACCCTCACCCGGATCGCCGCCCAGCGCGGCGCGACCGTGCGCCTGCTCGGTGACTACCACCAGCTCAGCTCCGTCGAATCCGGCGGCGCCCTGCGCCTGATCGCCGCCGAAGCCGGCGCCGTCGAACTGACCGAACTCCACCGGTTCAGCAACAAGGCCGAAGCCACTGCCACCCTCAAGATCCGCGTCGGCGACGGCAGCGGCCTGGACTTCTACTTCACCAACCAGCGGGTCGTCAGCGGCTCGCGCACCGCCATGATCGAGGCCGCGTACGACGGCTGGAAGACCGACATGCTCGCGGGCAAGACCACACTGATCAGCGCCGCCGCCGGTGCCGACGTCACCACCCTCTCCGCTCGCGCCCGCGAGGAGCGCGTGGCCGCCGGCCAGGTCGAGGCGGACGGCGTCCTGCTGCGCGACGGCAACCGCGCCGGCCGAGGCGACTGGATCGTCACCCGAGACAACAACCGCAAGATCACCACCAACCGGGGCGCCGACTTCGTCAAGAACGGCGACGCCTGGCAGGTCCTGCACCGCTCCGAGGACGGCGCCCTGCGGGTCCGGCACATGGGCCACCGCGGCTGCGTTCAGCTTCCCGCCGAGTACGTCGCCGCCCACGTCCAGCTGCTCTACGCCTCCACCGTCATGCGCTCCCAGGGCGGCACCGTGGACACCGCCCACCCGCTGGTCACCGAGGACATGACCCGCGAGGACCTGTACGTCCAGCTCAGCCGGGCCCGCCACAAGACCACCATCTACACGGCCACCCACGACCTGCTGCCGTTCGACACCGACGACCAGCTCGACAAGCCGAAGAACGACCCCGACGCCTTCGCCGCCCGCGAGGTGCTGGAGCGCGTTCTGAGCCGCGAGGGCGCCCAGCTCTCCGCCACCGACACGATCCGCAACGCCCAGGAGGACGCCGTCTCCCTGGCCACGCTCGCGCCCCAGCACCAGCACGCCACCGAGGCCCTCACCACCCCGCACTACCACCAGCTCATCCACCGGCTCCTCGGCCCCGCCCTCGCCGAGCAGATCACCACCGACGACGCCTTCACCGCCGTCGCCCGCGCCCTGCGTAACGCCGAAGCCGGCGGCTGGCAGCCCGAGCGACTCCTCGCCGCCGCCACCTGGCGAGGCGACCTGACCACAGCCGACTCCCCGGCCCAGACCCTCGCCTGGCGCCTGAACACCATCACCAACGACCGCCCGGCCCCGGCCCACCTCAACGCCCCGACCGCCGCCGACACCACCCGCTACGCCGCCCTGGTCGCGGCGCACACCGACCTGCCCGCCCACCGCTTCGACCCCGAGGCCGCGACCACCGAACCGGCCGCCCTGCGCATCGCACCCGCCGCTGCCCAGGCCGCCGACGCGCACCCGCACGTCTCCGCCGACACTCTCAACCACTACGCCGTCACCGCCGCCACCGCGCTCAACACCACCACCGACAAGGTCACCGCCCACCCCCAGTGGCCCCACCTCGCAGGCGCCCTGGCCGCCGCCGACCGAACCGGCCACGACACCACCAACCTGCTCACCGCCGCCGCAATCCAGACCACCGGCACGAGCGACCCGGTCACCGCCCTGACCCGCACCGCCCGCACCACCCTGGCCGCAGCCGGCATCCCCGAGAACCACCAGCAGGCCCCCGAAGCCCTCCGCCACCAGGCCCTCGCCGCCGATGTCCTCGGCAACGAGAACGCCACCCGCGCCCGCAACGAGAACACCTGGCCCGCCCTCACCGCAGCCCTGCGCCGCGCCGAGACCGCCGGCCACGAACCCGCCACCCTGCTGCGCCAGGTCGCCGAGAGCCGTCCGCTCACCGGCGCCGACAGCCTCAGCCAGGTCCTCGCCTGGCGCATCGGCCGCTCCCTTGCCGTGCAGGCCCCCGCGACCGTCGACCAGCAGAGCGACCGCGCGCAGACCGAGCTGTGGCGCACCCTCGCCTGGACCCTCAAGGCCATCGAGAACACCGGCACCACCGCGGAAACCGCCTTCGCCGAGGTGACCGGCCGTACCGCACTGCCCGAACTGCTCCACCACGCCCAGCAGCAGGCCCTCGCCCACACCCGCGCCGCCTCCGGCCGCGCTGACCTCCCGGCGTGGATCAGCGCCGTACCGCGCTCCACCACGGCCAACCCGCTCCACCACGAGTACCTCACCGACAGCGCCGCCCTGATCGCGAACCGGCTCTCGGTGCTCGCTGACCGCACCGTGGAGACCCGCCCGGAGTGGAGCCGGACCCTCGGCGAAGCCCCGGCCGACCCCACCCAGCGTGCCCAGTGGCAGCGGCAGCTCGCCCTCGTCGCCGCCTACCGCGACCAGTACAAGGTCACCGACGACAACGCCGCCCAGCCCGCTGGCCCCTACATCGAGGAAGGCCGCACCGGCCACGACGCCTACTGGCAGGCCACCGCCGCTGCGATCGCCGCCCGACGCGCCGCCTCCGCACCAGCGAGCGCGGAGACCACTCCCGTGACCACCGACCAGCAGGCCCGCCGCCAGCTCGCCGCCGACGTGTACCGCGCCCTGCCCGAAGCAGACCAGACCGAGATCCTGCGCACCGTCGCGGCCCGGACCGGCGCCACCTGGCTCGCCAGCCTTCCGCGCCTGGACGACGCCGCCCTCGCCCAGCAGAACGTCGCCGAGCAGGTCACCACCGTGCTCGCCGAGCGCCGCCAGCTCACCGCGGAGGCCGTCCGGCCCGAGCAGCCGCAGGCGGAGGAACAGCGTCAGCCGACCCTCGCCGAGCGCCGCCGAGCCGGCCGCCAGGCCGAGCGCCAGGCCCACCGTGACCAGCTCCAGCAGCGCGGCGGACAGCCCACCCGGACCGCCCGACACGTGCCCGGCCGCCGCCCCGAGCCCGTCGAACAGCGCCAGGTTCAGGCCCCGGCCCAGCGCCATGCCGCTCCGCAGCAGCAAGTCCAGCCGCCGCCGCAGGCCCGCCAGGACCAGCACGGTCCGCGCATCCGCTGACGATCACGACGCTTCGAGCCCGAGGCGCCCAGGCTCGGCGCAGGGGTCAGAGCCGTCGAAGCGCCCGCTCGCACTCACGGCATCGCCGGTCCTCGAACTCTGCTGGATACCACGCCTCCCCGTAACCGCCCCGGTAGTGCGTGTGCACCAACGGGTCGGTACGGATGCCACAGAGCGTCGTCGGCAGCGGGTCCTCCGGCACCTCAGGATCGCTCGCGGCGGCGTGGACCGACCGGATGAAGCCGGGGTCTGCTTCATCCGGGTCGAACCCCTCAAGAACCTCCAGTAGCACCAGTACACCCATACCTCGACGGTGCCCGCAGCGACTGGAGAGCGCACGCTGAGAACCCTCCGAGCGGGGTTGCCGAACGCGGCTCGGTAACCCCGCTAGCTGGGGCGGGCCAGCTCGATGGCGGCCGGCCCGAGCCTCAGCACACTGACGTCGAGCCCGTCAGGGTCGGAGACGTGGACAGCGTCGGCGATCCGGATGGCGCTGTTGACGAGAAGTTCCCCCACCTCCGTGCAGGACGGCCCCTTTCGCCAGGTCAGGCAACGGCTGGTGTTGCTCCGGCGGGCGGGAACGATCTCGGCGGTGTGGGGCCAGTGCCTCCACCAGGTGCTCGCGCGCACCATCAGCCGACTGCGCAACGGCGTACACGGAGTGGGGGCCCAGTGCGGGGAAGCACTTTCCTCTGCACCCGTGACACCCGAGGTGTGCCAGAACGAGAGGTTCTCCGGGGTCTCGTCGGAGCCGGTTTCCCACCGCAGGCGGTGGTTCATCGAACGCACGCTGCCGCGGTGGAATTCGCGCAGTTCAAGACGCCCTTGCGTGGGCAGGTGGAGCAGGTGGACGGCGCGAGAAGAGACGCGTTCGATCCGCAGGCCGGGGATGCCGAAGTGCACATGTGAGCCGTCAGCGTAGGTCACGGTTTTCGGTAGCAGGTAGTTCGCTACCCGTGGGGCCACGCTCACCTGCATCGTCAGCTGATGTGGCGCGGGCATGATCCACTCGTAGTACCCGGCGAGACCACGGAAGGACCGTCCGCCGCGATGGTCCCAGGGGTGGGAGTGACTGGAGCTGAACAGCAGGTCCCACAGCAGGGCCTGGAAGTTCTCCTGGCCGGCGTCCTTGGTGTCCAGCTCGATCCGCCCGTTGACTGCGGTCGCCCACAGCACACGCTCGGGCACGGACAGCAGAGCCAGGTACGACTTGAGGCGCGCACGGTCGTTGGCATGCGGCATTGAAGATCCTCGCTGGCGACAGCCCGGACTGCGCCGCGAAGTGAGACGGTGGTGTCGTCTGAGGGCACGGCGAATCTTGAGGAGGTTGGGCATCCCACCCGTCGGCTCCGAGCACAATTCGTCCGGGCGAACGGCCAGCCGTGGACCACCTCCGGGCCCAAGTAAGAGGGTAGGGGTACCTGCTGCGATCAGCGCCTCGCCACGCCGCGGACCAGCAGAGCCCACGCCTTCGCCAGGAGAACCAACCTGACCGAGCGTGCCGACCCGGTTGGTTCTAGTGAACCTGCCGGTGGCTGTCCGAGGCGCGGCGTAGTCTTCGCGCGGGCACGGACGTCCCGACGCGCGGTGCGCCGGACTCCTGCCGTTGAGGAGTGGGGCATGCCACTGACGTCGCAGCAGCGGATCGAGAAGCTGAGCCGCTGGACGAAGCCTCCAAGTAAGGCAGAGGAGGAACGCCTGGACCGTGCAAAGCGCATGGTCACCAACGCGGTCCGTCGACACCCGCCCTTCGCGAACTTGGGGCTGATCGTTGAGCCGAAGGGCTCCTGGGCGAACAACACGAATGTCAGCAGCGACAGCGACATGGACATCAAGGTGGAGTTCACCCAGCGAGTCTTCCGCGGCAACGTGGGCGGGATGGAGTTCTGGCAACTGGCCTTGCAGAAGGGCAGTTACACGGGCTCCTGGACACCGGAGGTATTCAGGAGCGAACTCAGGATTGCGCTCAAGTCGGCCTCCGACCGCGTCGACGCCAGCCACAACGTGGCCTTCTACGTCCCGAGCGTTCCCGGTAGCCGGCCTGACACCGACGTGGTGCCCTGCTTCACCTACCAGTACGAGCCCGTCTTCGGCCCGCCCAGCCGGGGCACAGTCGTGTTCACCCAGGACGGCAAGCACATAGTGAACTGGTCCCAGCAGCAGTTGGAGAACGGCCGGGCGAAGAACAACCGGACCGGCCGCGGCTACAAGTTCGCGGTGCGCGCGTTGAAGTCGGTGGAGAACGACCTCGCCGCCATGGGGGCGATCAAGGAACTCCCCTCGTACTTCATGGAGTGCCTGATCTACAACGTCCCGGACGACGTCTTGAAGGCGCCCTCGTTTGACAGGACCTTCGAAGGGGCCCTCGCACATCTCAGGTACCAGTTCAACTTCTGGGCGTGGAACGCTGACCCGAACGGCATGGTCGAGCCCAACGGCATTAAGAAGCTCTTCGGCCCCACTCAGAAGTGGAGCAAGGACGACGCCAAGCAGCTGCTCGACGCTGCCTGGAAGTACCTCGGCTACGAAGGATGACACCGCGATGAGCTCGCCTGCCCAGTCGGTCCGATGGGGCGCCGGTACCGCCTCCACCCTGTACGGGGTACTTCTCTACGTCCTCGGGCTACACCCCGAGGAGCACCTCAAGTACGCCTTCGCCTACACCCCCGCCCTTCTCAGCTACCTGGTCATCGTCTTCGACAAGTGGGCCTGGAGATGGCCGGGCATCCACCGCATCGTCGGGCACCCGCGTATGGAGGGTACTTGGCGCACGACCCTTCATCCCAGCCCGGAGAGCCACATCCCGGCCGGCGGGAACCGCGGCCCGATACGGGCATACCTGACGATCGAGCAGTCCTACTGGACGCTCCACGCCACCTTGAGGACGGCGGAGAGCGCCTCCCGCTCCAGCAACTCGACGATCGAGAAGCGGGACGGCTCCGGCATCACCGAGCTGAGGTTCCTCTACGAGAACACCCCGCAGGTCGTCCACCAGAACCGCAGCCCGGTTCACACCGGCGCGTGCCGGATCACGCTGGCCGGTAGGTCGCCCAGGTCCATGAACGGCCGTTACTACACCGACCGCTTCACCGCTGGCGACATGGAGCTGGTCTTGGTCGACAGGAACACCGAGCACAGCACCTTCGCAGAGGCCGAAACCGCGGATACCTCCAACACGTGAACCAAGCGGGCCTGTTGAGCCCGCTTGGCCAGGCTGTACGCGGAGGGTGCGGGTGGCGTTGCCACCCGCACCCTTGCGATAGGCCAGCCAGCTGGTACCGGTCAGCCCCCGGTCGCGGTCAGGACCGCCGGTTGCCCGGTCGGGATCGGTCGCCAGTCCTGCGCCGCGGTGCCAGCAGGGGCCGTGCGGGAACCACCGGCGCGGGCTGTGCTGCCCGGCGGGTAATGCGGTTCTTCACGCGGTGCAGTTCCTCAGCCCGGCCACGGTGTTGGCGCTGCACCGTGCGCGGGGACGACTTCGAGGGCTTGGCCGTAGGCTCCTCGCGCCACGGCCGGTCGGTAGTGGACCGCTGGCGGCCCGTCCGCGTCGCCGCCCGCTGGCCGAGGGCCTGCCGGATCAGGTCGACGATGAAGGTCAGGGTGAAGACGAGCACCTTCGCGGTGACCTCGTCGGAGAACGTCGGCAGGAGGTGGTGCACGGTGGGCCCCCAGTGTGAGGTGGTGCCGCCTCGATGGCGGTGATGTGACGGCTCGTCCGGCCCGCAGTCGGTGGGACGGTGTGCCGAGGCGGCACCGGGCGGTGGCCTGGACCGGAAGTGGCCTGGGCGCGAACGGGGTCGGGAGAGATGCCTCTAACACCCGGTGGCCTGCGGTTTCCGCAGCCGGGAGTGGTCGGACATACTGGGGGCGCTCCTGTTCATGGGAATGGCGGTGAGCAGGCTGACCCGCGGCGCCTGAGAAACGTGCGGGTGGCCAAGGTTGGACTGAGGCCGGGGGCTGGAACCCCTGGCCTCAGCTCTTGGTCGAGGTGAAGGTGCCGTCTGGGTTGGGCCAGACAACTTCGATCCCGAGTCCCGCGCACAGGTCGCGCAGGTCGGAGAGGGGATCGGACGGCAGGAGGACCGCCATGTTGGCCGGTGCGCCCGGTCGCCGGTGTAGGTCGAGAAGGTAGCCGATCGCGGATCGTACGGCTTCGCGAGAGACGGAGGACTTCACCTCGTACACGGTGTCGCTGGTGGCGTCCACCAAGTCCGTAGTGATGGTGTTGCTCCCGTCTCTGGTGGTGAGCCGCAGCCGGGTTGTGGTGTGACCGAGATTGGCCAGGTGGGCCCCGAGGCTTTGGAGGAGGACACCTTCGCGTCGGACGCTCGACTCCCGGGCGACAACCGCGCTCGGCCGGCGGGCCAATGCGGAGGCTTCCTGCCACATCCGCTCGGAAGGGCGAGGGGGAATCGTCTTGTGGGTTTCGGCGGCGGAATCGGACAGCACACACGAGAGATGGATGACGCCGGGCTGAGGGCGCAACCGGAAGATGATCACGCGCCGGTCCTGGCCGCGCTTGTCCGGGGAGTCCACCAGGTAGTAGGGCTCGTTGTAGTCGATCTCGTACCGACCGACGTACCGGAAGCGCTCCTCAGCGAGGGAGCCGTCGTAGAGCGCAGTACACGCCTCAAAGACGTGGATCGGGCGGCCGGTTCGCTTGTGGTCCAGGACTGCCTTGTTGGACTGAGCGAATTGGTGGTCGCCGTCGTTGCCCTCTCCGAGCAGGTGCAGGACGCCCTCGCCGTCTTGTGCGTTGACGGGGAGGTTGGGGTCGATGTTGTGGTCGTGTCGGTAGCTGAGGAAGACGAGGATGCCGTTGTCCTTGGTGGGCGAAATTGCACCCTGAGGGCGCCCGCCGAAGGTCTTGTGAACCTCCCTGCGGGTGAGCTCAGCACCAGGTTTCAACTTCTCCGTCATCGTCACCTCCATGCCAGTAATCTACCCCCCTCCAAGCTTAGGTGCAACAAGAGCTAAACGCGTCACCTAGGTCTTGTTGCACCTTCCCTTTCCTGTAGTGGGTCCGGCATGAGCGATGGCCAGGTGCCGCCGCAGGTGCCGCCATCGCCTGGCGGCTGGCCGACGCCGCCGAACTGCGGCCCGCCATGCCGACTTGCCGCGCTCCAGCGGGTGCAGTACGGGGGCGGGAGGCGGCCCCATCGCGGCCCGCCGCCGGTAGCGGATAGGACCGTCGCCTGGATCGAGCGGCTCATCGAGCCGCCCCAGTGCCCCTGGCCGACGCATGGCTGCTGGTGCACGCTGCCTTGAGCTGCGAATCGCACCGACTGTCAAGACACCTTGACAGCGCGTCACAGGCTGAGAACCCTGGTGCCCGTACTCCCTGGACGCGAGGGGCACGGCATGCCATGGATTGACGAGAGCAAGCGCCACCGGGGTTTCCCGGCGGCGGTGTTGGCGGACGGCAGCGAGCCGGCACCGCTGCCGGACGGACGCACCACCTGGTGGCTCTACAACGGTGCGGATGGCCCGCGGGCCACTGCGGTGCGCGGCGGTTGCGGCTGCGGCTGGCGGGGTGAGCGGCTGCACCTGTTGGACTTCGGTGACGACGTGGCGACCGAGGCGGTCGGCGAGGCTAACGGTCCGTTCGCGGACTGGGAGTGTCACGTCGACCTGGTCGAGGGTGTCGTGCCGCGCGAGGTCGAGGAGCTGGTCGCGGCTCTGGTTGACCAGATCTGCGACCTGACGGAGAGCAGGCCGTACGCCGCCGCCCGTGCGGCGGCCCGGTTCGAGCGCGCCGCCGGCTCGACCGCGCTGCTGGCAGGCCGCAAGGCCCGCAGCAGCATGATGACCTGGGAGTACATCGGCCGCGCCTTCGGCTGCTCGCCAGAAGCGGCGTTGGAGCGGTTTGGCGAGGAGCTGCCCGACGTCGACCAGGGTGAAGAGGTGTAGGTCGCGAGCCATCACGCGTCGCGCCGGTCGCCGGTGGCAGGCCCGATTGGCTGATCGGAGCCCTGGGCCCGGACGCCGCGGTCCGGGCCCGCCATGCTGTCGAGAGGTTCGGCACCGTACCCGCCGGGCTCTGTCGGCCGACCCTCGCCGTGCCGCTCTCCTGGTCCGGCCAGGTTGGTCACGCACCAGCCCTTAGCGGAGGGCCGACCGCCCGACCGTCTGCATCGCGAGCGCGTGGGCGAGGTGCGCGCTTGTGGCAAGGAGGTCTTCGCGCGCGAGACGGCCGACGTTGTCCAGGACGGTGCGCTCCTCGGAGATCAGTTCGCTCGTAAGACGAGTAAGGACGGGCGTGCCGAAGTCGGCAAGCCGGGTGTCGGCGGCGTCCCGGAATTCCAAGGAGGGCTGGGGATGCCCGCCCGCCGGAACGAGAATCAGGCCGGCCACCGGGATGTCGTTTGCCAGTGTGCGGAGATTCCGCTCTCGCCATACCGTCGCGGACTCGGCTGGAGTCAGATCCACGTGGCGGCCCGAGTCCGTGGCATGTAGGCCGCCGGCACTCGCGACAGCGATCGTGGTTGTGTAGCCCGGGTCCTCCACCGCGACCACGAACCGATCGGTGATGCCGTCGAGCATCGTGGGACCCAGGAATCCGCGGTAGTTGTCCGAGATGCTGTCCGCCAGGATGATCCAGTCGAAGTCGGCTCGGGCCTGCGGGATGAGCTTCTCCAACGTTTCCCAGGAGTGGCTTCCCACGTGGAGGTGAAGCTCTCCCGGGCCATTGGTGAGGCGAAGACGCTGCCAGGGTGCATCGCCTGTCGGGGCCATCGGACGGGTGCGTACCGGCCACGTCGGAGCGGGATACGCCGCTGGCTGCCTGGATGCCTCCATGACGTCGTGAACGACGAGCACCCGCCACCCCTGCAGGGCCCAGCCGGCGGCTACATGCAGGGCGATCTTCCAGGACGAGGTCTTGCTCAGGGAGCAGCCCACCGACTCAAGCTGCACGACCAGTCCGGGGTTCCGGCCGTGCCCGTCCGAGGGCGGAAGCATGCTCTTGCGTCCGGGATGGAGCGGCGAGATCTTGTTCCTCACAAGGGTTTCCGCGAGGACGGTGAACGGCCTGGGACGGCGTGCTGGCCGGTGCTCTGAGATGGCCCGAACAGTTCGTACGGTCAGCACTCCGTTCCACCCGTGGCCAGACTCCCGGGGGACGAACCGCATCCGGCACTCCTCCGGTCCACACGCGTGGCTCGCCCGATCCCAGATGAGGTCGGGCCCTGCAATCGCGTCGCCCAGGAGTCGGGGAATGCGTTCGTCGTGGACTGCGGTCCTCGGGGTGACGATGCGGTCGAGCAGCCAGTCGACGCCGTGCTCGACTTCCGAACTGGAGATCCTCAGATCCAGATGGCCCTCCAGACGTGTCCAGATTCCAGGACGGCGCAGCAGGGTGCTAGCCAGGAACTGCGAGGTCCTAACCGGCGGTGTGACGGGGCTGGGCTTTTGTCGGCTCACCCGAAGAACGGCCCTGCGGCCGTGCACAAGCTTCGGCTTAGGCAGCGGCGAACTGGTGCTCCAGAGAACCCGATGCCCTCGCGCTTTGGTGACTACCGCGTGTTCTGCCAGGAGTTCAGCCAGGTCAGCACCTTCGGTCCACAGCCGCAATTCCCCGCTGGCCTGCTTGTGGTCGAAGGCCACGTGCACAGCGGTACGGACGGGTCGGGCCAGGAGGCCGGCGATCCCGTGGATTGTCTTGTCTCGGGCCCGGGCCGGGAGTAGATCGAGCACTGGTCGGAATGCCTCGGGCCCGGCGAGATGGACGTCCAGCCGATTCGGCAGCGGGCTCACATCGATGACGCCGAACGGAGCCGTGCCCAGATCAACGCTAGTTGTGCTGCGGGCGACCGTGGAGAGAAAAAGGGCTTCGAGAAGCGCCTGTGTCCCCTCGGCCTGGGGAATGAGGCGAGCGAAGCTGTCGAACTGGCCAATGTGGAGTCGGACCACTTCGAGCGGCTCTTGGGTGAAGTCGGCGCGCGCGGCTGCCGCTTGCTGGTGCATCATGATCGCTTCCACTCTGGAGAAGTGAGGTGCCCCGACCCGGCGCGAGCTGACGCAAATACGTGATGTGTTGTCCCTGGCGATGGCATGCGGACAAACGCGAAGAAGGTTCTCCGACGGTGCCGACAGGTCGGATAAGGCACCCGGATCTGGCCCCTCGCACGGGCCAGGCTGATGCCAGACAATAGAGCATTGCGGCTGGCGCCTTCCGCGTCCGGTGGACTTATTCACCCGATCGGGGGATGAGGTGAGTGGCCGACAAGCCCGCGGTGCGCAGTCGCCACCGCGGTCCTGTGGAACCGGATGGTTCAGCTGGCACGGCCTTCGGAGGGGCTGTGGGCTGGGGCTGCGCCAGATTCGTGGAGCGAAGCAAGCGCCCGTGAACAAGCAGGTGGACCTCCAAGCGAGATCGCTAACTTGAGCTGAGTCGCTATCACGAGGTCGGATAGTTGTCGACGACGTCGAGCACCAGTGCTGCATGCGAGATGTTGAAGTACTCGCGCCCGCGTATCGGAGTTGCCCCCGAAAGTCGAAGCGCGGCTCTCACTGCCCGCTCCATCTCCAATGCGACACCGTCCGGAAGGTCAGTCAGCACTCGAAGTCGGGTCGTATATCCATCGCTCGCATGATTGTTCAGCCGGGGCTCAGGGGACCCAGAAGTGATTCCGAACTTGAGTGCGCCTATGGGGCCGTTCATGACGACATAGAAGACGTCCCAAGATTTTCCCGCACATGCCGAGCAGATTCCCTGACCGCGCTTTACGTCGCTGGGGGTCGGAGTGGATTGGTGACCGAATTCGCACCGGACGAGGTGGGGAAATTTTGCTCCAAGCCACTTTCTTGTGAGAACCTGCCCGCTCTGCTCTGCCACTAGGCGATGGAATTCTATGAAGGCCGCTGATGGGCTCCGTCTGGCGCATGCGGCGCAAACTCCACCTCCCTGTTGCACGGCACTCGGCGTTGGTGTGCCGGTATGGCCTTGAGCGCAGCGCACTCGATGCGGAACGCTGTTCCCAAGCCAGTCCTGTTCGAGGACAGTCCCGCCTTGCTCGGCCACACGGTCTTGGAACGCCACCCATGCCGTCTCCGAATCGCGGCCTACACAAGTTGGGCAGAATCCGCCGCGCTGCTGCACGTTGTTCGGCCTCGGCGTGCTCGCATGTCCTGCGGAACAGATCACCCGATGGCCCGTCAAGGCGCCGAGCCAGTGTGGTTCAACTACGGTCCCACCCGACTCCGCGATGTGATCTCGGAAATCCCGCCAAGCCACCTCAGGGTCGAGGCCGACGCACGTCAGGCAGATTCCCTGGCCCTTCTTTACATTGCTTGGTGTAGGGGCCGTCTGGTGGCCGTTGCGGCAGATCGCGCGGTGTGGTGATCTGGCGCCGAGCCAGTCGTCTTCCAGGAGGGTTGCACCCATCTGCTCCATCTGGAGTTGGAAGGATTTCCAGGCGCGCATTGATCGCGCGATCAACATTCGACGTTCTTTCGCTAGAGATCGGTTCGACGGATGTCGTTGGCCAGCTGCGGATCGCGCCGGGGGCGGATGCTCCGCCGGTAGCTGCCTAATAACAGAAGGGCGTAGCAGTGGAGCCAGACATTACTGCACACCGAGGATCGGCTAGAATGCGTCGCCGAAAGAAAGCTGGCCCGGTGATTCTTGATGCGACCGCGCCTTGCGGCCGTATCGGAATCGGATTCCCAACAATCTGGCAGGTGGACGGAGTCGATAGTTCAGAAATCGGCCATCCGTAGTGTGGTGGCCTTCGGATGCGTTGCACCAGATGCAAAGATAGCCACGCAGCATGCCGGTGGCGTGATCGTGGTCCTGAACCAATCTGAATTCTCGGAGGCGGCCGACCGCGGACTGATCTTCCCGCCACCAACAGATCGCACAGCGACCCTGCTGCCAATCGAACAGGGAGGCGGTATCCGACGCCCAGTGCGCTCCTCCCGTGTCGGGGAGCGGCCAAAACCAGCATGCCGGCCAGATGTGCGGCAGCCATCGATTGACAAACGGCTCTGCCCATCGGCGCAGCAAGATCACACCTTCCCGCTCCTCGGCGGTCATGCATTGGTGGCAGGAAGGTGTCCCTGCTGCGACGTGTCCATTGCAGCTGCTGGCTGCTTCACAGCGGGCTCCCACCCAGTCGCGCCTCACAATGGCTCGCGCGGCCAGCACCTGCTCCACGAAGTCGGGAGTCATGACGGAAGAGTCAGCGATCAACTGGCCCTCGCAAAGTAGTCGCTCGCCTACCCTGCGCAAACGAGCCCGATTGCATCATGGCTGGCTGCACTGACAACTGACCCAGGTCAGCCGTGACGGCTGGTGGCGGGCAGGGCGACCGACTGCGAGGGCGGCACCGTTCAGCGTCAGGGCGGAGTGTGAGTGACTGGCGGGGGGTGTCCAAGGCTCAGGAGATGACGCAAGTGGGGCCCGTCACCCTCTGTGGCGAGAGCAACGGGCCCCGAGGCCGATCAGTTTGACTGACGCCTCGTTAGCTACTGGCGTCGCCATTTCACACTCGTTTCACACGAGGGCGAGGACGGGCGAGTAAAAGCGAGAGCTTCTGAGAGGCGTTTTCGCAGGTCAGAGGCCATGAAAGGGGCCCCTGGCCAAGTGGCCCATGGAGGCCGATCTAGAGGTCGTAGTAGAGCTCGAACTCGTGGGGGTGGGGGCGCAGGGCGATCGGGGCGATCTCGTTGGTGCGCTTGAAGTCGATCCAGGTCTCGATCAGGTCCGGGGTGAAGACGTTGCCCGCGAGCAGGTACTCGTGGTCGGCCTCCAGGGCCTCCAGGACGGCCGGGAGGGAGGAGGGCACCTGGGGGACGTTGGCGTGCTCCTCGGGGGCCAGCTCGTAGAGGTCCTTGTCGACCGGCTGCAGCGGCTCGATCTTGTTGCGGATGCCGTCGAGGCCGGCCATCAGCATGGCGGAGAAGGCCAGGTAGGGGTTGGAGGACGGGTCCGGTGCGCGGAACTCGATGCGCTTGGCCTTGGCGTTGGAGCCGGTGATCGGGATGCGGATCGCGGCCGAGCGGTTGCGCTGCGAGTAGACCAGGTTGACCGGCGCCTCGAAGCCCGGCACCAGGCGGTGGTAGGAGTTCACCGAGGGGTTGGTGAAGGCCAGCAGCGAGGGGGCGTGCCGCAGGAGGCCGCCGATGTAGTAGCGGGCGGTGTCGGAGAGTCCGGCGTAGCCCTGCTCGTCGTAGAAGAGCGGCGAGCCGTCGGTCCACAGCGACTGGTGGACGTGCATGCCCGAGCCGTTGTCGCCGAAGATCGGCTTCGGCATGAAGGTGGCGGTCTTGCCGTTCCGCCAGGCGACGTTCTTGATGATGTACTTGAACAGCATCAGGTCGTCGGCGGCGTGCAGCAGGGTGTTGAACTTGTAGTTGATCTCCGCCTGCCCGGCCGTGCCGACCTCGTGGTGCTGGCGCTCGACCTCCAGTCCGGCCTTGGCCAGCTCCAGCGACATCTCGGCGCGCAGGTCGGCGAAGTGGTCGACCGGCGGGACGGGGAAGTAGCCGCCCTTGTACTTGACCTTGTAGCCGCGTGCGTCGCCCTCGGCGGTGCCGCTGTTCCAGGCGCCGGCCTCCGAGTCGATGTGGTAGAAGGACGCGTTGGCGCTGGTCTCGAAGCGGACCGAGTCGAAGACGTAGAACTCGGCCTCGGGGCCGAAGAACGCGGTGTCGGCGATGCCGGAGGAGGCGAGGTAGGCCTCGGCCTTCTTGGCGACGTTGCGCGGGTCGCGGCTGTACGCCTCGCCGGTGACCGGGTCCTGGATGAAGAAGTTGATGTTGAGGTGCTTCTCGGTCCGGAAGGGGTCGAGCCGGGCCGTGGCGAGGTCCGGGACCAGGGCCATGTCGGACTCGTGGATGGCCTGGAAACCGCGGATCGACGAGCCGTCGAACATCAGGATCTCGGACGGATCGAAGGTCGCCGCAGGTACGGAGAAGTGCTGCAGGACGCCAGGCAGGTCACAGAAACGGACATCGACGAATTTCACGTCGTTGTCCTGGATGAACTGCTTCACTTCGGCGGCGTTGTTGAACATCCATCCTCCTCGGTGTTGCGAATTTGGCTCACCCTAGGAATGGGGCGTTTCCAGTCGGTGACCCGCTCGTTTCCTAGATGTTAACCGCGCCCCCCGGGCGGGTGGCAAAGGCGTACGGGACGGGGCAAATCACCCCGCCCACCTGGGCGGGTGTCTCCAAGTGGTCTGGACCACTTGGAAAGCCGCCGGGAACGCCCGGCCGCAGGATTCACCCGGTCGGGGACGGCACCCCGTCCGGAGGGGTGCCGGTGACGGCGCGGGCCGTCAGCCCGGTTAGTGTGGATTCGTGGACACCAGAGAAGCGTTGGGATCGTGGATCGACGGCCCCAAGGCGGCCGCCGAGAAGATGGGCACCGACTTCGGCTATCGCGGCGAGCGCCTCGGACTGCCCGAGCAGGGCTCCGGCTCGATCGCCGGGCCCGGTCGCCGGATCGGCGCGCTGTTCGTCGACGGCTGGCTGGTCGCGCTGATCTCCTACGGGCTCATCGCCCGGGGCGACCAGGCCGAGGCCAACCTGTGGACCAGCCCGCTGTACTTCGTCGTCGTGGCCCTGCTGCTCGCCACGACCGGCACCACGGTCGGCAAGCGGCTGTTCGGCCTGCGGGTGATCCGCCTGGACGGCGGCCGCGCGACCATCCCGCAGGTCCTGCTGCGCACCCTGCTGCTCTGCCTGGTGGTGCCCCCGCTGGTCTGGGACCGCGACACCCGGGGCCTGCACGACAAGGCCGTCGGCACCGTCGAGGTCCGGATCTGAGGTCCGGGCCTGACGTCGGGGTCCGAGGTCCGGATCCCGAGGTCGGGGCCTGCGGGCTGTCTGTCGGCACGAGCGGAACGCCGTACACCTGGAACGGCCGGAAACAACGGAACGGCCCCGCTGCGGAGTTTCCGCGGCGGGGCCGTTCCGTGTCGTAGGGGGGAAAGTCAGCGGACCTGGCCGCCCTTGGGCATCCGGGCGCCCTTGGGCATCGGGCCCTTGGGGATCGGCGCCTTGGAGAGCAGGTCGCCCAGCGCGCGCAGGCGGTCGTTGGTCTCGGTGACCTGGGCCGCGGAGATGGCGCGGGGCAGGCGCATGAGGTGGATCTGCAGCTTCTTCAGCGGGATCTCACCCTCGCCGGTGCCCACCACGATGTCGTGGACCGGCACGTCGCCGACCACACGGGCCATCTTCTTCTTCTCGGACGCCAGCAGCTGGCGGACCCGGTTCGGGTTGCCCTCGCCGATCAGCGCGATGCCGGCCCGGCCCACCGCGCGGTAGACCGCGTCCTGGTTGCGGGTGACCGCGACCGGGGTGGTGTTGGAGCTCCAGCCGCGCCGGATGTTGTTCAGCACCGCGGCGACCGCGCCCGGCTGCCCCTCCATCTGTCCGAACGCCGCGCGCTCGGCCCGGCGCCCGAAGACGATCGCCATGGCCAGTACGGCCACGATGAAGCCCAGGATCCCCAGGTAGACGGGGTGGTCGATCGCGAAGCCGATGGCGAGGAACACGCCGAAGGTCAGCAGGCCGACGCCGGCGATGATCAGGCCGATCTTGGTGTCGACCTTCTTGGTCATGGTGTATGC
The DNA here is from genome assembly GCF_042796115.1 of Kitasatospora sp. NPDC056446. NCBI lineage: Bacteria > Bacillati > Actinomycetota > Actinomycetes > Kitasatosporales > Streptomycetaceae > Kitasatospora > Kitasatospora sp. NPDC056446. The sequence continues at coordinate 32,758 of NZ_JBHTRF010000072.1, forward strand.
CAAGCGGATCTGCTTCAGCCGCCCGGGGTTCTCGGATGTTTCCCTCGCCATAACGCTCATGGTACGTGGCACGGGTACGGGATATCCAAGCCCGGGTACCCGTTCGCCCGAACCGTGACCCGTGTGCCCGTACTCGGTCGCGCACAGCGACGCTGGGGCGGGGTCGGCGTCGCGCTGAGCGACGCCCGGCCTCCCCGGGGTACGGACGCGCCGTCACATCCGTCGGGACGGTGCCGTCACCGCCGTACGGACCGGGCTCCCGCCGTCCCCGCCGCACCGCCGGCCGTCCCGCTCTCCGTCGCGTCGTGCCGCCGGTCCGCCGCGTGCCGACGGTCCTCGCACACCGCCGTCCAGGCGTTGCGCCGCGCGTGCCGCTGGCCGGGCGCCAGCAGGACGCTTTCGGCGAACCGCAGCGCCACCCCCACCGACCGGATCCGCATCTCCATGCCGAACAGCTCCTCTCGTGGCTGAGAAGAATCGAACGCTTGCTGGGCGTCCATCGTCCCCACCCCGTGTTACCAGTCCGTGACCAGGCAGTCAAAGCGTGGTGAAACCCCGAAGGGCGGAGCCGTGGCTCCGCCCTTCGCATGGCTCGATTCCGGCGGGGTCACCGGAAGCCGGTGGCCGACCGCCCGCAGACGACCGCCCGCAGACGACCGACCGCCCGCAGACGACCGTCAGACGCCGGCCTGCGCGCGCCGCTCCAGCGCCTGCCGGTACAGCCGGCCGGCCCGGTACGACGAGCGGACCAGCGGGCCCGACATGACGCCCGCGAAGCCCAGCTCCTCGGCCTCCTGCTGGAGCTCGACGAACTCCTGCGGCTTGACCCAGCGCTCGACCGGGTGGTGGCGCAGCGAGGGGCGCAGGTACTGGGTGATGGTGATGAGCTCGCAGCCGGCGCCGACCAGGTCGGCGAGCGCCTGGCTGACCTCCTCGCGGGTCTCGCCCATGCCGAGGATCAGGTTGGACTTGGTCACCAGCCCGGCCGCCCGGGCCTGGGTGATGACGTCCAGCGAGCGCTCGTAGCGGAACGCCGGGCGGATCCGCTTGAAGATCCGCGGCACCGTCTCGACGTTGTGCGCGAGCACCTCGGGGCGGGAGGAGAAGACCTCGGCCAGCTGCTCGGGCACCGCGTTGAAGTCGGGGATGAGCAGCTCGACGCCGGTGCGGCCGGCCTCGCGCGCGGCGGTCATCGCGTGGACCTGGCGCACGGTCTCGGCGTACAGCCAGGCACCGCCGTCCTCCAGGTCGTCACGGGCGACGCCGGTGATGGTGGCGTAGTTGAGGTCCATGGTGACGATGGACTCGGCGACCCGGCGCGGCTCGTCGCGGTCGAACTCGGCGGGCTTGCCGGTGTCGATCTGGCAGAAGTCGCAGCGGCGGGTGCACTGGTCGCCGCCGATGAGGAACGTCGCCTCGCGGTCCTCCCAGCACTCGAAGATGTTGGGGCAGCCGGCCTCCTGGCAGACCGTGTGCAGCCCCTCCTTCTTCACCAGCGACTGGAGGGCGTTGTACTCCGGGCCCATCTTCGCGCGGGTCTTGATCCACTCGGGCTTCCGCTCGATGGGGGTCTCGCTGTTGCGGACCTCCAGGCGGAGCAGCTTCCTGCCGTCGGGCGCGACAGCGGACACGTGCGACTCCTAGAACTAGACGGGGTACCCCCAGGGTACGCCTGTGGTTGTACGGCCTTTGCCGGGCCTGCCGCCCTGCAATCGCAGGGCAACACGGCTACCGGTCAGTAGATTCCCAGTGGCTCGGTGCGGGTGCGAAACGCTCCGGTACCGGTCCGATGTCGGCCGGGCGCCGGTGCGGTACCGGCCCGATGTCGGCGCGGTTCCGGCCGGGCGCCGGCCCGGGCCCGGCCGGGCGTCGGCTCAGCGCCGGCTGGGCGCGGGATCGGGCAGCTCGGCGAAGACCTCCGCCAGGTGCCGCTCGACCACCGGCGCCGCCTCGGCGACGGACAGCCGGCGGTTCAGCTCGCCGGAGAGCGAGGCCACGCCCGCGTCCCGGATGCCGCACGGAACGATCTTGTCGAACCAGGTCATGTCCGGGTCGCAGTTGAGTGCGAAGCCGTGCATCGTGACCCCGCGGGCGACCCGCACGCCGATCGCGGCGAGCTTGCGGTCGTCGCCGCGCTGTCCGGCGTTGGACGGCGCGTACTCGGGGCCGGCCAGCCGCGGGTCGATGCCCAGCGGCAGGCCCATCCGCAGGGTCAGCTTGCCGATGTCCACCACCTGCGCCGGGTCCACCACGGCGTCCGGGATGGACCGGCCCAGCACCCAGACGCCGCTGCGGCCCTCGACCCGGGCGGTGCCGACGCCGAACCCGTCGGCGGCGCGGATCAGCGACTCCTCCAGCCGGCGGACGTAGGCGATCACGTCGATCGGGTCGGGCAGCTTGACGATCGGGTAGCCGACCAGCTGGCCGGGGCCGTGCCAGGTGATCTCCCCGCCCCGGTTGACCTCGACCACCGGGGTACCGTCCAGCGGCAGGTCGGCGGGGTTGGTGCGCTTGCCCATGGTGTACACGGACTGGTGCTCCAGCAGCAGGACGGTGTCGGGGATCTCGTCCGCGACCCGCAGCGCGTGCAGCCGCTGCTGCTCCTCCCACGCCTCCTGATAGGGCACGGTGCGCTCACCTATGCCCATGTGAACAAAACGCACGTTCTCGCTCACCGCTTTGAGCTCCTTGCCAGGCGTTCGAGAGACCAACCTCGCCACTGTACGCCCAGCCCGAACCGTCCCCGTCGGCCCTCCCGCTCAGCCGTCGGCCAGCAACTGCAGCCGCAGCGCGAGCTGGAGCTCCAGGGACCGCTCCGGGTGGTTCCAGTCGGGCCCGAGCAGCGCCTCCACCCGGTCCAGCCGCTGGACGACCGTGTTCACGTGCACATGCAGCTCGTCCTTGGCCCGGGTGAGGCTGCCGCCGCAGTCGAAGTAGGCGCGCAGCGTGCGGACCAGCTCGGTGCCGCGCCGGGCGTCGTAGACCAGCAGCGGGCCGAGGGCGGCGCCGACGAAGCCGTCCACGTCGTGGCCGTCGCCGAGCAGCACGCCGAGGAAGCCGAGGGCGCGGGCCGAGGCGCCCTCCCCGGCGCGGCCGAGCACCCGCAGGGCCCGGACGCAGCGCAGGCCCTCGGCGTACGAGGCGGCGAGCGCGGACGGGCCGGCGGACGGGCGTCCGGCGCCGACGGTGACCGGGAACCCGGCCAGCCGGGCCAGCCGCTCGGCGGCCTGCCGGGCGGTCTCCTCGGGGTCGTCGGCGTCCGGGACCAGCAGGACCACGGCCTCGGCGTGCTCGGCGCTGACGCCCCGGGAGCCGAACAGGTAGCGCCGGGCGGCGCCGGCCAGCCGTCCGCGGTCGTCGCCGGCCGGGTCGGCGGGTTCCGCGACCAGCACCAGGTGCGGCCGGGCGAGGTCGACGCCGAGCCGGCGGCCGCGCGCGGTGAGGCCGGCGGGGTCGCGTCCGGGGGCGGTGAGCAGGTCGGTGAGCAGTTCGCCGCGGACCCGGTTCTCGGTCTCGGCGACCGAGCGGCGCAGCAGCAGGAGCAGCGCGGTCACCACACTGGCCCGCTCGAACAGCCGCCGGTCGGCGTCGTCCAGGCCGGGCCGTCCGCGCAGCACCATGGTGCCGAGCGCGTCGTGTCCGGCCAGCACCGCGCAGACCCACAGCTCGCCGTGCCGGACGGACCGGCCCTCGGCGCGGGAGGCGGCGACCGCTCCGGCCAGTTCGGCGGCGGGCGCGGACCGTCCGGCCAGCGGCTCGCCCTCGGCGTCGAGGACCGCTATCTCCCCGTCCAGCAGCGCGGCGACGGCGGCGGCGACGTCGGGCACCTCGGCGCCGCGCAGCACCAGGTCGGTGAGCCGGTCGTGCGCCTGCTCGGCGCGCTGGACGGCGGCGGAGTGGGCCCGGACGAGTTCGTTGGCGGCGTTCAGTTCGGCGAGCGCGGCCCGGGTGTCGGCCAGGGACTTGGCGGTGTCCAGGGCGATCGCGGCGTGCGCGGCGAGCGTGCAGAGCAGTGCGACCTCGTCGGGGGAGAAGGCGCGCGGCGAGCGGTCGGCGGCGAACAGCACCCCGATGACCTGCCCGCCGAGCAGCAGCGGCACCCCGATGATCGCCACCAGGCCCTCGTCCAGCACGCCCGCGTCGATGGTGCCGGTGTGGTGGAAGCGTTCGTCGGTGCGGTAGTCGGGGGTGGCGTACGGGCGGGCGGTCTGCGCGACCAGTCCGCCCAGGCCGTCGCCGAGGCTGAGCCGCAGGGTCTGGAACAGGACGGAGACCGAGCCGTCGGTGACCCGCATGTAGGTGTCGCCCGCGGCCTCGTCCGGCAGGGTCAGGTACGCGGTGTCGGTGCCGAGCAGCATCCGGGCCCGGCGGACGATGGCCTGGAGCACGGTGTCCAGCTCCCGGGAGGCGGCGAGGTCCCCGGCGGTGTCGAAGAGCGCGGTCAACTCGGTCTCCCGGCGCCGGTGCTGACGCAGGGTGCGGTGCACCCGCAGGGCTTGCCAGGTGGCGTCGTCGATCTCGGCGAGGACGGCGGCCGGCGCCCCGCGGCGGCGGGCGTCGGCCAGCACGTCGGCGAAGTCCTCGGTGGCGGCGCCCGAGGCGAGCAGGTCGAGCAGCCGCCGCAGCGCGGGCGCGGCGCTTTCCTGGGGGTGGTTCATGGTGCGTGCCGCCAATCGGCGTCGGTCCGTCGATTCAGGGGAATCGCGATGGTAGCGGCTCGGCCCGCGGCCTCCGGCTGCGCGTTCTCGGGCCGCCCGTCCTCCAGAAGCCCGTCCGTCGGCGGCCCGTCTCCCGGAAGCCCGGCCTCCGGCTGCCCGTCGTCAGGCGACGGCGGGCTTCCCGGCCGCCCCGGCGTCGGCGGGCTGCCCCTCCGGTCCGCCCCGCTCCTCGACCTCGGCGAGGTCCCGTCCTCTGGTCTCCCGTCCGCAGAGCACCGCCAGTACGGTGACCCCGGCCGCGATCGCCACGTACACCGAGATCGGGGTGGCGCTGCCGTAGTCCTTGAGCAGTGCGGTGGCGATCAGCGGGGCGGGGGCGCCGGCCGCGACCGAGGAGAACTGGGCCCCGATCGAGGCGCCCGAGTACCGCATCCGGGTGGCGAACAGCTCGGAGAAGAAGGCGGCTTGGGGCGCGTACATGGCGCTGTGGAAGACCAGGCCGACGGTCACCGCGAGCAGCAGCGACCCGAACGACCCGCCGTCCACCATCCCGAAGAACACGAACGCCCAGACGCCGACCCCGACCGCGCCGACCAGGTACACCGGTTTGCGCCCGACCCGGTCGGACAGCGCGCCGAACAGCGGGATCAGCGCGAACTGGATCGCGGAGGCGATCAGGACGGCGTTCAGCGCGCTCTGCTTGTCGAAGTGCGCGTGCGTGACCGCGTACGTCAGCACAAACGTGGTCATCACGTAGTACGAGATGTTCTCCGCCATCCGCGCGCCCATGGCCACCAGCACCTCGCGCCAGTGGTTGCGCAACACGCTGACCAGCGGCGGCTGTTCGACGGTCTTCCGGCTCTGCTGCGCCGCCAGCGCGGCCCGGAACAGCGGCGACTCGTCCACCGCGAGCCGGATCCACATCCCCACCCCGACCAGCAGCGCCGACAGCAGGAACGGCACCCGCCAGCCCCACGACAGGAACGCCGCGTCCGACTGCACCGAGGTCATCAGCGACAGCACCCCCGCCGCCAGCAGGTTCCCGGCGGGCGCCCCGCCCTGCGGCCAGGACGCCCAGAACCCCCGCCGCCGCTGGTCCCCGTGCTCGGACACCAGCAGCACGGCCCCGCCCCACTCGCCGCCGAGCGCGAACCCCTGCACCAGCCGCAGCGTGGTCAGCAGCACCGGCGCGGCGACGCCGACCGAGTCGTAGGTCGGCAGCAGCCCGATCGCCGTGGTCGAGCCGCCCATCAGCAGCAGGCTCACCACCAGCAGCTTCTTGCGCCCCACCCGGTCCCCGAAGTGCCCGAACACCAGGGCGCCGAGCGGCCGGGCCGCGAACCCGATCGCGTAGGTCAGGAAGGACAGCAGCGTGCCGGTCAGCGGATCGCTGTGCGGGAAGAACACCTTCCCGAACACCAGCGCCGCGGCCGTGCCGTACAAGAAGTAGTCGTACCACTCGATGGTCGTGCCGATCAGGCTGGCGGCCACCACTCGGGGGAGTGAGGTGCGGGCAGCCGTACCGCTTGCAGAGGCGTTCATGTGCCACCACTTCCGGGGCCGGGGGAGTCGATGTCGCCACACGGGAGGAATCCGCCGGGCGGAGTCCCGTGTGGGTGGAGCACGGGCTGTGCGAGCCGGGCACGGCGTCCGCCGCCATCCGGCCGTCGCTGGTGCGCGGTCCAGCCGCCGCCGGTCAGTGCGCGGTCCAGCCGCCGTCGACGGGGAGGCTGGCGCCGGTGATGTACGAGGCAGCGGGGGAGCAGAGCCAGAGGGCGAGTTGGGCGACCTCGTCGGGTTCGATGAGGCGCTTCACCGCGGTGCGGTCGAGCATGATCTGCTCGACGACCTCGTCCTCCCGGATGCCGTGGGCGAGCGCCTGCGCGGCGATCTGCTTCTCCACCAGGGGAGTCCGGACGTAGCCCGGGTTGACGCAGTTGCTGGTGACGCCGTACGGCGCACCCTCCAGGGCGACCGTCTTGCTCAGGCCCTCCAGCGCGTGCTTCGCGGTGACGTACGCGGACTTGAAGGGGCTGGCCCGCAGGCCGTGGACGGAGGAGATGTTGACGACCCGCCCCCACTCCCGCTCGTACATGTGCGGCAGGGTCCGGCGCAGGATCCGGAAGGGGGCCTCGACCATGACGCGCTGGATCAGCGTGAAGCGGTCGGGCGGGAACTCGTGCACCGGCGCGACGTGCTGGAGCCCGGCGTTGTTGACCACGATGTCGGCGTCGTCCGGCAGGGCGTCCACGGCCTCGGGGACGGAGAGGTCGGTGACGATCGCGTGCCCGCCGATCCGTTCCGCGAGCTCCTCGGCCGGACCGGCCGCGAGGTCGACGACGTAGACCCGGGCGCCGGCCCCGGCGAAGGCCTCGGCGCAGGCCCGGCCGATGCCCGAGGCGGCGCCGGTGACGAGGGCCGTCCGGCCGTCGAGCGGGCGGGCTGTAGTGGTGTCCATGGCCGAGAACGGTAGGAATCCGACGGTCCGGCTCCCATGTGGCGGGACACCACAGCATGCCGCCCTGCTGTAGCGGTGACCACTACCCACCTCGCTCGACGGTTCGACGGCGGAACGCCAAACCGCCCCCGGTCCCGCTTCCCCACAATGGGCGCGGTTGCTTCACCCGTTCGGAGGATTGCTCGGTCAGATCCGCCCATAGCGCCCGAATGCTCGCTACATTCACGCCGATTCCCGACAGGGGGCGCCGCCCCAGGCAGCCGAAGTGCTGGTAGAGCCCGGTGCGACGTCCGAGAGGTGTTGACAGACATGCCCCAACGGCCTGCAACCGACAGCCCGGCGTACGGACCGCTCGACCCGCTCGGCCGGCCCCGAGGTCCGGTCGGCCGGAGCCTTCCGGACGCCCCCGACGCCATGGCCCCCGACGCCCAGACCGGCGACACGCTGACCGCCGACGCCCCGGCCGCAGACGGACTCCGGCTGCCCGAGCAGGCCGCACCCGACCGGCGCGAGCCCCCCGCCGCGCCCGCCCGGGGCACCGGCCACACCGGCCCGTCCCCGCAGAACGGCCAGCTCGCCGCGCTGATCGAGGAGGCCGGCTTCTCGCACGCCGGCCTGGCCCGCCGGGTCGACCAGCTCGGCCTGGAGCACGGCCTCGACCTGCGCTACGACAAGACCTCGGTCACCCGCTGGCTGCGCGGCCAGCAGCCCCGCGGCGCCACCCCGGCCCTGATCGCGGAGGTCTTCACCCGCCGCCTCGGCCGCCGCCTCACCGCCCAGGACCTCGGCCTGGACGCCTGCGCCCCGGTCTACGCCGGTCTGGAGTTCGCCGAGACCCCGCAGGAAGCGGTGGACATCGTGGCGAGCATGTGGCGCAAGGACAACGGGCCCCAGTCAGAGCTGCGCCGGATCGCCTTCACCCCGGCCGGCCTGGTCGTGCCCAGCCGGGACTGGCTGATCGGCCGCACCGACGAGCGGGTCGCCCGCGACGGTTCCACCCTCGCCCGCCCGGACGCCGCCACCGGTCCGCCGCCCGCCGGCGCGACCCCGGCCGCCGTCACCGGCGCACCCGCGCAGAGCGCGCCCGGCGCGCCTCCCGCAGGCCCGGCGCGCGGCCCCGCCGTCGGCGCCCCCGGCACGCCCGTCGCGCGCAGCACGGCCGGGACGACCGGGACGACCGGCACCGCCCCCACCATCGGCCGGGTGCCCACCCAGAGCCGCCGCCCGCCGACCGCCGTCGAGCCCCCGTACACCGACCCGGCCCGGGAGTCCCGCCCCACCCTGCGGGTCGGCCGAGGCGACATCGCCGCCATCCGGGCCGTCGGCGACCTCTTCCGCGCGCTCGACCACGCCTACGGCGGCGGCCACGCCCGCCAGGCACTGGTGCGCTACCTGGAGAGCGAGGCCGAGCCGATGCTGCGCGGCCGCTACGGCGAGCAGATCGGCCGGGCCCTGTTCGGCGCCGTCGCCGACCTGACCCGGCTGGCCGGCTGGACGTCCTTCGACATCGCCGCGCACGGCCTCGCCCAGCGCTACTTCGTCCAGGCGCTGCGCCTGTCCCAGGCCGCGGGGGACCGCGCGCTCGGCGGCTACGTGCTGGTGACGATGAGCCAGCAGGCCGTGCACCTCGGCCACGGCCGGGAGGCGGTCCAGCTCGCCCGGGTCGCCCAGCAGGGCGTCGGCACCGCCGTGCCGCCGGTCTTCCAGTCGCTGATGCACGCCGCCGAGGCGCGCGGACACGGCCTGCTCGGCGACGTCCGCTCCTGCACCACCGCCCTGGTGCGGGCCGAACGGGCCCTGGCGGCGGCCCGCACCGGCGACGAACTTCCCTCCTGGGCACGGTACTTCGACGAGGCGCAGCTCTCCGACGAGTTCGCCCACTGCTACCGGGACCTCCAGCAGTGGCGCACCGCCGCGCAGCACGCCGAGAAGTCGCTGCGGCTGCGCTCGCCCGCCTACGCCCGCAGTCGGATCTTCTGCCGGCTGGTGCTGGCCACCGCCCGGCTCGGCATGGGCGACCTCGACGAGGCCTGCACGATGGCCACCGACGCGCTGCGGGCGGCGGGGGAGATGCGCTCGGCCCGCTCGCTGGAGTACGTCCGCGACTTCCACCGCCGGCTCACCCCGTACCGCGGCAGCCCGGTGGCCCGCGCCTTCGAGGAGACGGCCCGCCAGGCCGGGGTGATCTGACCGGGCGAGCCGGGGCGGCGCGGAGCCCCGGTCACCCGACGCCCCCGGCGTCCAGGACCCGGCCACCCGGAACCCCCGGCCGCTCGGGACCCGGGCCGTCCAAGCCCTGGATCGTCCAAGCCCCGGGCCGCTCAGGACCCGGGCCGTTCCGTGCGAGGTCCGGGCCGAGCCCTCACCAGCTCTCGGCCCGGACCCTCGGCCTCCCGTCCCCCGCCGCCGGCGGCGGCCGCTCGCCACCGCGCACCCGCTGCGCGGCCAGCGGGAACACCAGCACCGACAGCATCCCGGCGCCGACCAGCGCCGCCGCCGTCGAGGACGGCAGGTGGCCGTCGTCCACCTCGATGGTGGTGATCACCACGACCAGCGGCAGCGCCGTCGCCCCGTACAGCGCGAGCGCCGCGCGGTCGCGCCGTCCGAGCCCGGCCGGGGCGAGCAGCCCGGCGGGCAGCCCGCGCACGACCAGGAAGAGCAGCAGGAACACCGGCACGAGCAGCAGCGTGCCCGGGTCGTCCAGCAGTGCGTCCAGGTCGAAGTTCATCCCGCTGACCACAAAGAAGATCGGCACCAGGAAGCCGAAGCCGATGCTCTCCAGCTTGGCCTCGATCACCTCCTCCTCCGCCCGCCGGATGTCGGAGAGCAGCAGCCGGGAGACGATCCCGGCGGTGAAGGCGCCGAGCAGCATGTCGAGGTCGAGCCAGAGCGCGGCGGCGACCATGACGGCCAGTACCAGGATCACCGCGCGGATGGCGAACTGCCCGGAGGTGCGCAGGGTCCGTTCGATCAGCCGGGTGGCCCAGGCCGGTCGGGGCCGGCGGGCGCCGAGCACGGCGACGGTGGTGATCACCGCGAAGGCGCCGAGGATGACCGCGGTCCGCACGGGGGAGTTGCCGCTGAGCAGCACGGCGATCGCGATGATCGGCCCGAACTCGCCGACCGCCCCGGTGGCCATCACCAGGGAGCCGAAGGGCGTGGGGAGTTCGCCCGAGTCGCGGAGGATCGGCAGGATCGTGCCGAGTGCCGTGGTGGTGAGCACCAGCCCCGCGAAGGCGCCGTTCAGCGGGTCCGGGTTGACCAGCGCGCCGACGCCGAGGGCGGCGACCAGCGAGAGCAGCCACGCGGCGCCCGCCCGTTTCAGCGGGCCGCCGCGCAGCTTGCCGAAGTCGATCTCGTACCCGGCCAGGAACATCAGCATGGCCAGGCCGAACTGGGAGAGCGCGTCGACCAGGGAGTCGACGCGCGCCCAGTCCAGGACGTCCGGGCCGATCAGCACCCCGAGCACGATCTCGACCACGACGGTCGGGACGGCGACCCACCGCAGCAGCCGGTCGGCCAGCAGTGGCGCGGCGACGGCTGCGGCGGGGATCAGTACCAGGGTCAGCGGCTGGGCGGCACCGGCGCTCACCGGGCAACCGGCCGAACGGTCGATTCCATCCGATGAGCGGTCAGAGCGGTCAGAGCGGTTGAAACGGCCGGAGCGGTCGAAACGGTCAGAGCGGTCACCTCGGCATCCTGGCACGCCGCCGGTCCGTCACCCCGGCGGGCCGCTGGCGTGTCCGGAGGCGCGGACCGGTCCCGACCCCGCCCCCGGCCGGGAGCCCCGGGCCGCCCCGACGGGCGCAGGCCGCGCCAGGCCGCCCCAGGGGGCCTCAGGCCGCCGCCTCCGCCTCCCGTGCGTCGGTCGGGACGCCGAGGTCGCGCAGCACCGCCTGCGCGGCCCGCCGCCCGGACACCAGCGCGCCCTGCACGGTGCTGGTGTCCCGGTGGTCCCCGGCGGCGTACAGCCCGGCGAGCAGCCGCACCGGGCGCCGGGGGTTGTGCGGCGGCGGCATCGCGGGCAGCGCGTCCGGGACGTGCCGCACGCTGAGGAACTGCCAGTCCGCCGTCGTGGTGCCGTACAGCTCGGCGAGCCGGGTCCGGACGGCCGGTTCCAGTCCGGCCGGGCCGCCCGCGTCGAAGGCGCGCCGCCCGAGCACGGTGGTGGCGATCAGGGCCTGGCCGGCCGGGGCGTAGGACGGGTGCAGCTCGCTGAGCACCAGGGAGTGCGAGACCAGGGGCGGGTGCCCGTTCGGCCGGTCGCCGTCGAGCAGCAGGACGGCCTCGCCCACGGGAGCGCGGTCGGCCGCGTGGTAGAAGGTCGTGACGGGGTGGAAGGCCGGCAGCCGCAGGCCGGGCAGCAGTCCGGTGGCGGAGCGGGCGTCGGTGGCGACGATGACGGCCTGGGCGCCGATCCGCCCGTGGGCGAGGGTCTCCACGCCGTCCGCGGTGATCGAGGTGACCTGCACCCCGGTGCGGACGGTGCCGGCGGGCAGGGCGGCGGCCAGTTGGGCCGGCACGGCCGCGATCCCGCCGGCGGGCAGACAGAGCCGTCCCCGGGCGTACGAGCGCAGCACCAGGTCGGCGACCCGGCTGCTGGTGCCGAGCGCGGGATCGCTGAGCAGCGCGCTGAGCAGGGGGCGCAGGAAGCCGTCGACGGTGCGGGGGGCGAGCCCGTGGCCGGCCAGTGCGCGGGCGGCGGTGGTCTCGGGCCGGGCTTGCAGCCGGCTGACCGGGGTGGTGGCGAGCCGGCCGAGCCAGCTGCCCAGGCGGGCCTTGTCCAGCGGGCTGCCGAGCGGGGCCCGGGTGGCGGCCTGCCGGGCGGCGGTGAGCTGCGGGTCCCCGGCGCGGTAGCGGCGGCCGCCGCTGTGCACGAGTACGCCGGGCGCGAGCAGGCGCAGGTCGAGACGGTCGAGGTCGAGCACCCGGCGCAGCTCGGGGAAGGCGGTGTTCAGCAGGTGACTGCCGTCGTCGAGGCGGAATCCGTCCAGTTCGCGGGTGGCCATCCGGCCGCCGATCCGGTCGCTGGTCTCCAGGAGCCGGACGGTGAGGCCGTGGCCGGTGAGTGCGCGGGCGGCGGCCAGGCCCGCGAGTCCGGCACCGACCACGACGACGTCCGGATCGGACGGCCGACGGGCGCGGCGGGTGAAGTCGTACGTGGGCACGGGCGTGCTCCCTCCCTGGTCCCGGGGCTCCGGCCGACGCAGGCAGCGGGGTGCCGGGACACGGTCCGAGGAGGGTGATGCCCAGTCAGTGTGAGCATCAGACAAGCGGGCCGGGCCGGATTCGGGGGCCGGGAGGGGTTGTGCGACACCGGGCGGGGACGCGGTCACGGACAGTGCGCCGTGACCGCCGGGTTCGGGGTCGGCGGGCGCGTACGGTCACCGGGGGCGTGCGACGCGCCCGCCGTGTGCTCCCGTGCGCCCCCTCCCGGAGCCCCGTCCGACCTCCGCCCGGCATATGCCCCTGGCCAGGGCGGATGCCGTAGCCGGAGTACGTCCGGGCGGCGCGAGGACGTCACCGCGGGGCGCGTCCGGCCGCGAACGCTACCCCCGCCGCCTCAGAGCGCTGCCGCCCCGTGCCGCCGCCCCGCCGCCGCCCCGCCGCGGCCTCCCGCAGCCCCGAGCCGCGCCGCAGCCCCGTCCCCGCGCCGCCGCCTCAGAGCGCCGCGAGCGCCGCCGAGTACACGTCCGGGTGCGTGAAGCGGAAGCCCGCGTCCAGCAGGCGCCTCGGCACCACCCGGTGGCTGCCGACCACCTCGACGGCCAGCTCGCCCAGCACCGCCTTGAGCACCGCCTCCGGCACCGGGAACGGCGTCGGCCGCCGCAGCGCCCGCCCGAGTGCGGCGGTCAGTTCGGCGTTGGTCGCCGGGTTCGGCGCCGTCAGGTTGAAGGCGCCGGAGAGGTCGTCGTGGTCGAGCAGGAAGCGGAGCGCGGCCACCTCGTCGTGCAGCGAGATGAAGCTCCAGTACTGCTGCCCGCTGCCGAGCCGCCCGCCCAGGCCCAGCTTGAACAGCGGGAAGAGCCGCCCGCCGGCCCCGCCGGCCGAGGACAGCACCATCCCGGTGCGCGGGTGGACGACCCGGATCCCGGCCCGCTCGGCGGGCCGGGCGGCGGCCTCCCACTCCACGCAGACCTCGGCGAGGAAGTCGTCGCCGGCCGGGGAGTCCTCGTCGATGACCCGGTCGCCGGTCTGTCCGTACCAGCCGACCGCGGAGGCGCTCACGAGCACCTGCGGCGGCTCCTTCAGCCCGGCCAGTGCGACGGCCAGGGTCTCGGTGCCGTGGACCCGGCTCTCCCGGATCTCCCGCTTGTAGGAGTCCGTCCAGCGGTGGTCGCCGACCCCGGCGCCGGCCAGGTGCACCACGGCCGCGACCCCGGCCAGTCCGTCCCGGTCGACCTCGCCGCGCGACGGGTTCCACCCGATCGCCGTGCTGCCGTCGGGCTGCGGGCCCGTCCTGGACCGGTGCCGGACCAGCCGGACCACCTCATGGCCGTCCGCCAGCAGGGAGCGGACGAGCGCCGAACCGATCAAACCCGTGGAACCCGTGACAGCGATGCGCATGCGTCCATCCTCGCAGTTCATCGAGTCCTCCAAGGAAGCCCCGGCTCTTCAGGCCGGGGAGGTCTTGGATTGCCCGCGTAGCGGGACAGGGGGTAGCGATTCGTCGTCAAGGCGGACCGCGGTGGTTACGGCCTGTGGTTTCTGAGTTTGCGTCAGATAGTCCGGGCGTACTAGGTTCGTTGATGTGAAGATTGTTGCGCAGGTGAAGTTGCTGCCTCGGTCCGCGTACGACGCGGACGCGATGGCTGCGACACTGCGCGCCTGCAACCGGGGCGCGTGTGCCGCCTCGGAGGTGGCGTTCCGGACGGGAAAGATGCGCCGGAACGACTTGCAGGACGAGGTGTACTACCGACTGAAGAACGAGTTCGACCTCGGCGCCCAGGCCGCCGTACGGACCGTCAAGAAGGTCGTGGACGCCTACAACACGCTGCGCGGGAACATCCGCAACGGACACCTGATGGGCAAGGCCCTGCGGAAGGCGCAGTCGAAGCCGATCGGGTTCCGCGACGATGCGGCGCAGCCGTTCGATGACCGGATGCTGACCTGGAACCTGG
>NZ_JBHTRF010000073.1:0-46888 GCF_042796115.1 Kitasatospora sp. NPDC056446
GGAGGACCGGGCGGCCATTCTCCTGGAGCCATCAACGGCAAACACCCATCAGCCACACCCGGTCCTCCCGGACCGCCAACCATTCTTAAGGACACCGATGATCAGCAAGCGCACCGCCGTCCGCCTCGTCGCCGTGGCCGTCGCCGCCACCGCCGGGCTGGGCCTCAGCACCGGGATGGCGTCGGCGAACACCACCTACCCGGCCAACGTCCCCGGCTGTGCCGGGGGCATGGTGGTCTCGTTCTACAACGGGCACGACCACGTGCAGGGCTACGCGACCTCCACCACCGGCGACGCCTGCAGCGTGGTCCTCCACCAGTCGAACGGCGGGAGTTCGAGCAACTGGACCAACATCCCCCGTGACACGGCGTGGACCGACACCCTCCTGGACGCCGGGATCACCTCGTACGTCACGGTGTGCAACGGCGACCTCGGCCGGTGCGCCACCAGCGCGTCGTACTGACCGGCGCCGCCGGCCCCGTCCTGGTCCACCCTCGGGGGAGTGGACCATGACGGGGCCGGTGCCGCTCCCCGGAACCGCACCGCGCCCGGCGCCGCCCTTGTGGCCGTACGGACGCCAGGCACGGATGGCCCTCACCACGCACGGTGGTGAGGGCCATCCGAGGGAGCGGGGCCGGTCAGCCGCGCAGGTGGTAGGTGTTGGCGAAGCCCGAGGTGCTGCAGGTGTTGACCTGGCTGAGTACCTGGTCGAAGGTGAAGCCGGCCGGGACGGTGCACGCCCAGAGACCGTTGGACGGCGTGCGCAGGTGGTAGGTGTTGGCGAAGCCCGAGGTGCTGCAGGTGTTGACCTGGCTGAGTACCTGGTCGAACGTGAAGCCGTCCGGCAGGGTGCACGCCCAGAGGCCGCTGGACGGCGTGCGCAGGTGGTAAGTGTTGGCGAAGCCCGAGGTGCTGCAGGTGTTGACCTGGTTGAGCACCTGGTCGAAGGTGAAGCCGGTCGGCAGGGTGCAGGCCCAGAGACCGTTGGACGGCGTGCGCAGGTGGTAGGAGTTCGCGAAGCCCGAGGTGCCGCAGGTGTTGACCTGGCTGAGCACCTGGTCGAACGTGTAGCCCGTAGGCACGGTGCACGCCCAGGTGTTGTCCAGTCCGGTGGTGGTCGTCTCGGTCGCGCGGGCCGGTGGCGCGAGGAAAATCGAGCAGGCCGCGACCAGCAGGGCCAGCAGCGCCGCCAGGCGGGACCAGGCCCCGGCTCCGGCGGTAGAGCGGTCAACTGTGCGCATCAGCAAACCTCTTCCTCTCCCCGTCGATCTGACGCCGCGACAAATGGGCGGCCCAGTACGGGGTTTGTGGGGATCGCCGGGCGTCCTCCCGGCCGCCGCAACGTATCCACCGGTGTCCGCGCGTCGCGAGCCTGATTTTGGCCATACCATGAACTCGGCCGGTTCTCCGGCCCGCCGGCCCGTCCTCCACGGAACCCACGCGACCGCGCCGACGGAACAGCCGGACGGCACGGGCCCTACCCGCGCCGGCGAAGGCCCGCGTGCCGGCCGGCAAGGCTCCGCATGTCGCCGGGACAAAGGCGCATCGGCCCTGTCGGCGAACCCCTGTCGGCGAACCCCAGCCGGCGAAACCCTGCCGAGCCGAACCCCTGCCGAGCCGGATGCCCCGATGCGGGTTGCAGAGGCGGACGAGGAGTTTCGTAATCCGCATCGGCAGGGAAGTGATCGGTGGTCGCAGCCGAGCCAGGCCTGCGGCCGGTGCGCGATGGCGCGCCGTGGCATGGGACGAGGGACAGGCACTGATGGCAACAGGCAAGGTGAAGTGGTTCAACGGCGAAAAGGGCTTCGGATTCATCGCCCAGGATGACGGCGGCCCCGACGTGTTCGTCCACTTCTCCGCAATCCAGAGCACTGGATTCAAGGAGCTGAACGAGGACGACAGGGTCGAGTACGACGTCGTCCAGGGCCCCAAGGGGCTGCAGGCGGAGAACGTCGTCCGCCAGAGCTGAGCCGGCCGGCGCCGGTCACATCCCGATGAGCTCGATGGCGCCCGGCAGAAGGTCGTGCTCGCGGTACCAGTCGCGCAGTTCCCGCTCGGTGGCGGCGGCCAGGTAAGGACACGATCCGCGCCGCCGCCGAGAGGGACGGGGTGGAACGGGCCGTCGTGGCCGCCGTGATCGCCGACGGCGACCGCATGCTGCTCCTGCGGCGCCCGGCCGGCGAGAGGCCCTGTCCGGTGGACTCTCCCGACTGGCCGGGTGCGCAGTGGTTCTGCCGGTCGGACGGGAGACGAGGCACTACTGCTCCGTGAGGCGCCAGGTCTCCACGCGCTTGTCGTACCCGCCGGTGGCGATCCGCAGTTCGCCGGCCACCTCGATCTGGCACAGGGCGCGCACCCAGCCGCAGCCGAACGGCCCCCCGTAGTACTGGGCGCCGCCCACGGTGCCCACCCGCTCTCCCGTGGTCGGGTCCCAGAGCTTCACGCCCGGCCCGTCGCCGGCGGAGGCGAGCAGGTGCCGCCCGGCGACCTCGATCTGGCACAGGGCGTGCAGCCAGCCGAAGTCGTCCTCCATGACGCGGAGTTGCTCCCCGGTGGCCGGGTCCCACAGCCGCACCTTCTCGTCGATCCCGGCCGAAGCCAGCAGGACCCGGTCCGCGGCCTGTATCCGGCACAGGGCCGTCGCCCAGCCGTCGTGGCCGGTCAGCACCCGGACCTGCTCGCCCGTGCCCGGGTCCCACAGCCGTATCGTCCGGTCCCCGTGGGCCGAGGCGAGCAGTTCCCTGCCCTCGGAGGGCACCGCGCACACTGCCATGACCCCGCCGGCGCCGGGCTCGACGACCCGGACCTGCTCGTCCGAGCCCGGGTCCCACAGCCGGACCGCCTCGTCGTCCCCGCCGGCGGCCAGCAGCACCCTGTCACCCACCCGCACCTGGCACACCGTGCGGACGATGGCCCGCGACCCCCTGAGGGCGGACACCAGTGCGCCCGTGCCCGGGTCCCACACCCGTACCATCCGGTCGCCCCCGCCGGAGGCCAGCAAGGGGCGGCCGTCGACCTCGACCTCGCACAGGGTGTTGACCCACCCGCCGTGCCCCTTCAGGAAGCGGACCAGGTCCCCCGTGTCCGGGTCGCCGATCCTGATCAGCTGCTGGGAGCCGGCGAAGGCCAGCAGGGGCCGATCGCCGACCCGGATCTGGCAGACGGCGCTGAACCTCGGGGCGAGCTTCTTCGTCACCACCTTCCGCGCGGTGAGCAGAACCACCACGACCGCCAGTGCGGCGATGAGCGCCTCCGTCACCGACAGCACCCCGAACACGGCCAGCACGACGAAGCCGGGCACCAGCAGGCGCACCCGGAGGATCCCGAACACCACGATGTGCAACACGCGCGGAAGGCCCGCTTTGACCGCCGCCATCCCGGTCCCCTTCAGAAGACCTGACAAAGTGTCAAGTGCTGGAAATTTCAAGGCACTCAGGCGACCCTAGTGCCCGGAGCCGACACCTGCACCCGATGCGCCCGAACCGGGACGGACGGTTGTCGCCGGTGCCGCCGGTGCCGCCGGGTCCGGTTCGGCGAGGTGGGCGTCCATGGTGACGTTCAGGTCGGTCATGAACTGCTCGAACTGTTCCAGGAGTCGTGGCGGATGGAGGGACATCGTGGCATCGAGGCGGCGGGCGAGCGGGCCGAAGAACTCGTCCGCCCGTTCCTGGATGTGCGGGCCGCTGTGCAGGGTGACGATGCGCCGGTCGGAGTGCTCGCGGGTGCGGGTGATGTGCCCAGCGGCTTCGAGGCGGTTCAGGAGCGCGGTGGTGGCGCCCGTGGACAGGGAGATGCGCTCGCTCAGCCGGGCCGGTGACAGGGGGGTGCCGCGTTCCTCGGCGGCGGCGATCTCCAGCACCGCGGTCGCGTCGGTGGAGTGCAGGCCCAGCCATGCCGCGAAGCGCCGGCTGAGTTCGGCGTAGTGGCTGCCGTAGATCCGCAGCCCTTCCATCAGCCGCTCACGCCGCTCCGCGACCTCGTCGCCCATCGTTTCCTCCACCTGCACCTGGCCTGCCACCTCTGCTCTCCCGCCGGGCGTCCGCGTGGGCTGCCCGCTTTGACAACCTACCTCCACCACTTTACCTTCACCATGGAATTACTTCACCATGGAGGTATCGAGCATGCGCGACCCGTCCCGGACCGACGACACGACCACCGAGCCCTACCGATGGCGGTGGCTGATCCTGGTCGCGATGCTCGTCGCCGAGATCATGGACCTCCTCGACGCCTCGATCGTCAACGTCGCCGGACCTGCCCTGGAGGAATCGCTCGGCGCCGGCTCCGTCGGCCTCCAGTGGGTGATCGGCGGCTACGCCCTCACCCTCGGGGCCGGGCTCGTGCTCGGCGGCCGGCTCGGCGACCGCTACGGGCGCCGCCGGATGTTCCTGATCGGCCTCGCCGCCTTCACCGCCACCTCGCTGCTGTGCGCCGCCGCGCCGGGCATCGGGACACTGATCGCCTTCCGACTGCTCCAGGGCACCGCCGGGGCGATGCTCCTGCCCCAGGGGCTCGGCCTGCTGCGGGAGAACTTCTCCGGACCCGAACTCACCAAGGTCTTCGCGGTCTTCGGCCCCGTCCTCGGCCTGGGCGGCATCATCGGCCCCGTGCTCGGCGGCTTCCTCATCGAGGGCGACTTCTTCGGCCTGGGCTGGCGCTCGGTGTTCCTGGTCAACCTGCCCATCGGCATCACGGCCCTGATCGTCGCCGCGATCTTCGTGCCCGAGCGGCCCGGCAACCGCACCGTGCGGATCGACGTGACCGGCGCCGCCCTGGTCGCGGCCTCCTGCGCCCTGCTGGTCCTGCCCCTGAACCAGGGGCAGCAGGACGGCTGGCCGCTGTGGACCTGGCTGTGCATGGCCGCCTCGGTGGCCGGGTTCGCCCTGTTCGCCGCCCAGCAAAGGCGCGCCGCCGCCGCGGGCCGCGAACCACTGGTCACCCCCGGCCTGCTGCGCAAGCCCGCCTTCACCGTCGGGCTCGGCGGCATCGCCCTCTTCTTCGGCGGACTGATCGGCACCCAGCTGGTGCTGACCCTGTTCCTGCAGATCGGCCGGCACTTCACCGCCGGGGACGCGGGGCTCGGCAACCTGCCGCTCGCCGTGGGCACCGCCATCGGCGGGGCCGTCAGCGGCGCGTTCCTCGCCGACAGGATCGGCCGCAAGGTGCTGCAGATCGGCCCGCTGGTCCAGCTGGCCGGTGCGGCCGTGCTCTGGTTCGAGCTGGACAGCCTCACCCCGGGCCCGTTCTCGATCCGGGACATCGCCCCCGGTGTGACGCTGGCAGGCGCCGGAGCGGGCATGGTGATCGCCGCCCTGTTCAGCTTCGTCCTCGCCGCGGTCGACGACGACGAGATCGGCTCCGCTTCCGGCGTCCTGTCGGCCGTCCAGGCCATCGGCGGGTCCATCGGCGTCGCGGTCTTCGGCTCGGTGTTCTTCGCCCGGGCCAGGACCGACGACTTCACCGGCGGATTCAATCATGCGCTGATCGTCCAGGCATGCCTGCTGGCGGCGTTCCTCGGGATCACCTTCCTGCTGCCCGAGAAGGGCCGCCCCGACGACGGGCAGCACGGTGCCACCGCCGAGCCCGTCACCACCGCCGAAACCGTCACCAGCTCCGAACGCGCCACCACCGCCGAAACCGTCACCGGCTCCGAAACCGTCACCGGCTCCGATGTGGACCGGCACCACACGGTGTGAGGCCCGGCTGGGGGCAACCACCCACCGGAGGGACAACCCCGGTCGGCAAGGCCCCCGCCCGCCCTGCCGATCCCCACGGAGCGGTGCTTCCTCCGCGCACCCGCGTCCGCCGGGAAGCGGGCGGGATGCTAGAAATCCCTGGTGGACGATTCCCCCGAGCCTTCGACCCTGCGCGTCTTCGTGGCGCTGGCGCCGCCCGACGACGCCAAGGACGAACTGTCCCGGGTCCTGCAGCCCGCGTACGCCAGGTACCAGCGGCTGCGGTGGAACCGGATCGAGGACTGGCACATCACCCTGGCCTTCCTCGGTGAACTGCCCTCCACGGCAGTGCCGTTGCTGAGGTCCGTACTGGCCGGCCCGGCGGCGTCGCGCCCCGCCCTGAGCCTTTCCCTGCGCGGCGGCGGCCACTTCGACGAGCGACTGCTGTGGAGCGGGATCGACGGGGACCTGGAGGGACTGCACCTGCTCGCCGCCGAGGTCCGGGAGCTGGTCAGGTCCTGCGGGATCGAGTTCGTGGAGCGCCCGCTGCGGCCCCATCTGACCCTGGCGCGGGCCCGCCGTGACGATCCCACCAGCGTGCCGCGGGCCGCGGCCGGGCTCGCCGGGTTCGAGGGCCGGCCGTGGCAGGCCGAGCGCCTCCACCTGGTCGGCAGCAACATCGGCCGCGGGCCCGGGCCGATCCGCTACCGCGACATCGAGGCGTGGCGGTTCGGCACGGCGGTCCGGTCCGGGGGCGACGGCGTTCCCACCGAACCGTAGCCGGGCGGCGGACGGCTCCGTGCTCGCGAGGCCCGGCAGCCCAGGCGTGGATCCCAGGCCGGGGCAGCCCCGCCCTGGGATCCAGCGTCCTCCGTGCCCTCGGTGCGCTGCCGTCAGTGGCGGCCAGCTGTCGCGATCCGGGTGAGGACGGCTGCCGCCTGCGCCGGTTCGGCGCGGAGCCAGGCGGCCAGGTGCTCCCGGACGGCCTCGGCGACGCAGGCGCGGACGGGCTCGTTGCCCAGCCAGTCGCGGATGGACCCCCCGTACTCGGGGTGATCGAGCTTCACCGACACGATCGCGGTCAGGCCCGCGCCGATCTGGGCGGGGGTGAGGTCGGGATCGGACGGGGCGAGCAGGCGGTGCTCGCGGGCGTGGGCGGTGAGCGCGGCGGCCAGGCCGTCGCGGAAGCCGACTTCGTGCGTTCCGCCGCCGGTGGTGGGCCGGCTGTTGGCGTAGCTCGCGACCCGTTCCTCGGGGGAGTCGCACCAGCGCAGGGCGACCTCGACGCTTCCCCCCATGCCGGGGTACTCGCGTTCGAAGGCGATCACGTCCGGGTGGACGGGTGTGCCCTGCTCCGCGATGCGGTCCCTCGGTCCGCCCGGGAAGCGGAAGCGGACGGCCCGGGGTGCGCCGGGGTCGCGGTCGTCGGTCAGGGTGATGTCCAAGTCCCGGTTCAGGAAGGCCAGTTCCTTGAAGCGTTCGGCCAGCGCGTCGAACGAGAACTCCAGGGTCTCGAAGATCTCGGGGTCGGGCCGGAAGGTGATCGTGGTCCCGCTGCCGTCGGCCGGTCCGGTGCGGCTGGGTGTCGCGACGGCCACTCCGCGCTCGTACTCCAGTACCCAGTGGGCGCCGTCGCGCCGAACCTCGGCGGTCAGGCGCTCCGACAGGGCGTTGACGACGGCCGGCCCCACGCCGGGGTAGCCCTCGAACAGCGAGCGCCGGTTGACGGGCAGTACCCCGCACCCGAACACGGTCAACCGGTCCTCCAGCGAGGGGCCGTCGCCGTGGCCGGCGTGCGCGACCGGCAGGCCCGCGCCGTCGTCGGCGACGCGGACCCCGCCGTCGGCGGTGAGGGTGATCTCGACACGGCCGGCGGTGCCGCTGAGTATCCCGTCCATCGCGGGCTCGGCGACCTCGAACACCATGTGCTGCAGGCCGCGTTGACCGACCGATCCGATAAACATTCCGGGCCGCTTCCGAATGGCCTCCAGGCCCAGCAGAACCACGATCGTGCCGGCGTCGTACGCCGTGGAATCCTCGCTCATGATGTCCCCTCCGAGGGTGTCCGACAGAGTGCGCCCAGCCTAGAAGATTTACGGGAAAACACCAGGTCAGAGCAGGTTTGACGAGGCCGCAGGCGGGCTCCTGGGAGGCGATCCCGAGCACCCGGCCGGGACGGTTTCGCACGACCGCCGCGACACCGCCGAGACCCCTTGGGGGCCGTCTGAGGCACTGTTCCGGGCGGCCGCGAGGCCACCGGTTCAAGGAATTTTCCGCGTGGGCCCGGCGCGGTCGTGGACGATGGGTGAGCCGCCCGGCGCGGCGCGGGGCGGCCGGTGGCGGCTCGGGGACGGGTGTTGGCTCGTCGGCCAGTCGTCGGCCAGTCGTCGGCCAGTCGTCGGTAGGAGAGGGGACGAGGTGTTAGGAAACGTCCACCCTGCCCTCAGGCTGTTCAAATCGGCGCTCTCTAGCGTCATCCGACATGACGAAGCGAAGCGTCCCCCTGGCAAGGCTGCTGGCTCCCGTCAGCCTTCTCGCGGCCGCCGGGATCATCACCGTGGCCCTGCATGGGCATTCCGGCTCTGTCGAGGCCCGGCCGCCCATGTCCGTGGTGGGCGACTCGGCTCCTTCCTCCTCCCCTTCCCCTTCCGTCTCGATCGCCGAGGACCCCTCCGCGCCGGTGGTCCCCTCGGCAAGCACCCCGGCCGGCCCGACCACCCCGGACACTCCAGCCACCTCAGCCACCCCAGCTGTCCCGGCGACTCCAACTACCCCGACCACCCCGGCCGTCCCGGCGACCCCGACCGCCGACTCGGCCCTGCACTCCGCCGCCGCGCAGGCCGGTGGCGCGGTTTCGGTGTCGGTCACCGACCTGGCCACGGGGCAGTCGCTCACCTTCGGTGCGCCCGGGCACGCGTTCGCCACGGCCAGCATCGTCAAGGTCGACATCCTCGCCACGCTGCTGCTCCAGGCCCAGGACCGGGGCGCCGGGCTGACCGCAGCGCAGCAGGACCTCGCCACCACCATGATCGAGAACAGCGACAACGACTCGGCGACGGCCCTGTGGAACGAGATAGGCCAGGAGGGCGGCCTGGACGCCGCCGACCAGCGGTTCGGGATGACCTCCACCGCAGGTGGCACGGACGGCTACTGGGGCCTCACCGCCACCACCGCCGACGACCAGTCGCGGCTGCTGCGCCAGGTCTTCACCGGCGACTCGGTGCTCTCGTCCGGCTCGCGCGACTACATCCGCTCTCTGCTCGGCCAGGTGGAGAGTGACCAGCGCTGGGGTGTGAGCGCGGCGGCGACCGGCGGTGGCGCGTACGCGGTGAAGGACGGCTGGCTGCCGAGGGAGGCGGACGGCCTGTGGGTGATCAACAGCATCGGGACGGTCGAGCGGGACGGGCACGAGCTGCTGGTCGCGGTGGTCTCGGACGGCAACCCGAGCGAGTCCGCCGGCATCTCCCTGGTGGAGTCGGTGGCGCAGGCTGCCGCCGCTTCGCTGGGCGGGAGTTGAGGCGGGAGTCGTGGGGGAGCTGAGGCGGGAGCTGAGCGGGAGCCGAGGGGGGAGCCGGGCCGACGCCGCCGTGCTAGGGTCGTCGGCGCTGTTGGAATGCGCGAAAAATCCGCTCCCGAATGGTGTTTCCGAGCGGCACCCCGCGTGGTGTTCGTTCCTCTCCGAGGAACCCGGTGCTTCCTTCGTCGTCATGAACGAAGGCAGAGGACTGTGCACTTTCCATATCGTGTGATCATCATCGGGGCTGGACTGGGCGGGCTCGCGCTCGCCCACCGTCTGCGTAAGCGGGGGATCCACGTCGCCGTCCACGAGCGCGACGCCCACCCCGGGGCCCGGCCGCAGGGCTACCGCATCCAGCTCGACGAGCCCGGCCTGACGGCTCTGCGGGAGTGCCTGCCTGCCGCGCTCTTCGAGCTCTGCCTGTCGACCGCAGGCGCGCCCCCCGCCCGGGTCTCGGTCCGCAACCGCCACCTGGACATCTTGGCCGACAGGGCCACAACCCGTGCAGACTCCGGCACCGCCGACGTGCCGGGCCCGCGCGCGTTCGACCGTCCGACGCTGCGCCGGATCATGCTCCACGGGCTGGACGGCCGGGTGCACCACGGCGCACGGCTGACCGCCTACCGGCACGAGGACGACGGCAGGGTCACCGCGTGCTTCGCCGACGGCCGGACCGCGACCGCCGACCTCCTGGTCGGCGCAGACGGCGTCAACTCGGCGGTGCGCCGGCTCCTGCTGCCGGAGGCCAGGGTCGAGGACGCCGGGCTGCGGCTGGTCTACGGCCGGATCCCGCTGGACGGCGACACCCGGAAGAGCCTGCCGCCCTGGGTCTTCGAGAGCATCTTCACCGTGGTCACCGACGGCCCGGGCAGCGCTCATCTCGGCCTCGGCCCGGTGGAGTTCGGCACCCGCCCCGACCGGTCGGGGCGCGCCCGGACCCCGTCCGTCGAACTCCCCCCGACCGGCGACTACGTCGCCTGCATGGTCGGCGCTCCGGCCGGACACCCCCGCATGCCGGCCTTCGAGGACCTGCGCGCACTCACGCCCCCCGCGCTGCGCGACCTCGCGCTCGGCCTGATCGGCGGAGGGTGGCACGAGGACGTTCACCGCCTGCTGGCCCGCTGGGACACCGCGTCGCTCTTCCCCCTGCGGATCTCCACCGCCCTCCCCGTGCCCGCCTGGGAACCCGGCCGGGTCACGCTGATCGGCGACGCCGTCCACGCGATGAGCCCGGTCCTGGCGATGGGCGCCAACACGGCCCTGCGCGACGCCGCCGAACTCGGCCGGGAACTGGCCGACGCGGCCGGACCCGGCGAACCGCTGGTACGCGCCGTGGGCTCGTACGAGAGCCGGATGAGGGACTACGCCTTCCCGATCGTGGCCGACTCCCGTCGAACCGGCCGCGACCGGGTCGGCCAACGCTGACCCGCACCACCCCGCCGGCCCCGCCGCAGGCCCCGTCGCAGGCCGGGGGCCTGCGGCGGGGCCGGCGGACGGCGCCGGGTCAGCGGCCGATGAAGTTCTTGGCGATCAAGAGCTCCAGGACGTTCGTGTGAAAGTCGGGAAAGTCCATCGGGACGATGCCGAAGTGGGTGGCCTGGTTCTTCCGGGCGTCCAGGTACTCGAAGACCGGCGGCATGATGGAGGCGGCGTTGAGCTTGGGCCACTTCCCGCCGGCATAGCTCGTGAAGTTGATGTACATCTGGGCGGCGTTCTGGTGGTAGAAGGCCTGGTCGAACTGGCTGACGATGGCCCGGACCTTCCCGTCGGTGCCGACGTCCTGGTAGTTGTCCTGAGTGTTCATCAGGTCGGAGTTGCCCCAGTGCATCACGTCCCAGCTGGAGTCGGAGCTGGTGTCGAAGTCGGCGAGCAGAACGATCTTGCCGCGGGCCTCGCCGAGGGAAGGCCACCGAGGGGCGGTCCAGAACAGGTTGCGGTAGCCGAAGCCGTCCAGGTGGTACTGCATGCGGCGCAGGAACTCGGGCGAGCTGATCGGGTTGCTGCCCGCGTTCTCGTTCCTGATCCGCATGACGATCGCCTCACGCGGCGACTGCTTGAAGAAGGCCCGGCACTGGTCCAGCACCATGGCGAGCGTGCTGCCCTGGTAGAACCGGTCGTGGAAGACCCCCAGCCAGTTCTTGGTCTCACGGTCGTTCAGGGGGAAGCGCTGGCAGCGGATGTCCAGGAAGCGCACGCCCCGTTCGAGCTGCTGCGGGACGCCCCAGTTCTGGGTGTGGGACCACTCGGTGCCGTTCGACGGATCGGTGCAGCAGCTGTCGTGCGTACCGGGGATGGTCAGCTCGGTCAGCTTGAGGCCGTTGGACAGTCCGGCCATCCAGTTGACGCTGTTCCACGAGGCTGCCGCGGCCGGTGTCGCCGTCGCGGCGAGGCCGAGGGCGGCGGCGAAGGCGCTGCCGCCCAAGCCGGCGGCCAGCTTCAGGACTTCACGGCGATCCGGGTTCAGAGACATGGGGCCCTCCGCATGTTCGGGCAGCTGTCGCTGCCTCCGTACTGCGGACCACGGCGGGTGGGTACGGATGGGTTCAGCCGCAGGCGTCCGGCGGGAAAGGGGATCGCGTGGTTGGCGTCCTGTCAGCGCTCGACCGTCCGTCGACAGGCCGTCCCGCCGTCAGCCCCGGCCGCCCTGGCGCGGGCCCTGACCGGCGAAGCCGCCGAGGTGCACCGGCCGCTCGACCGGGTGCCTACTCGGCGGCTGTCATCGCGTCGCGGATGCGGCGAGTCCGGTTGGCGGCGTCGGCTTGGCCGAGTGTGGTCGGACTCCCTTGGGCCGAGGGCGGGAAGCTCACGGACCCTGCGGTGTAGTGGTCGACCCAGATGCAGAGGGGCATGACGATGAGCGCCTCGGTCAGGACGCCGCACGTGAGCCTGCCCTGCGGGTCGTGCGGGTCCCGGGCGTCGACGTCGGCCGGCGGCACCGGCCACGTGGTCCTCGGGGACTGCATCGCGGCGATCGCGGCCGCCGCGACCGCGTCCGGGTCCGCGATGGTGCCCCAGGCCCCGCCGATGGTCATGATCCCGCCGGAGTCGGTGACGTACCTGGCCACCAGGCTCCCGTCGAAGCTCTCGTAGCCGGCGGGCTGCGGGCCCGCCGGGTGGCCGGCGCGGACGTCGGCGGGGCCCTGGGCGCGGTAACCGCCGGGAAGCGACTCCGGAGCGGTCAGCCGCAGCGAGCCCGGTGCCGCCGGTGAGGCCTGTGCCGCCGGTGTGGTCGGCGCGGCCTGTGCCGCAGGTGCCGCACTGGCGGTACCACCGGCGGAAGTATCGGCGGAGCCACCGGCCATCGTCGGAGCCGCCTCGTGAGCCGGTGAACCGCCCCCGCAGGCTGCCAGTGCCCCCACCAGCAGAACCGCGACCCCGGCTCTCGACACGGCCTTCACCACGCGCGCACCCACCCCTGTCCTCATGATCACATGGTAGGGGTGTTCACGAACCGGAGCGGTCCGCGACGGCGGTCCGGACAGCTCCCCCAGGCCGTACCGAACGTCTCCTCAGCCGGTGGTGGTGGGGGCGCCAGGGCAGAACTCGGCCTCCAGTTCGCTGGTGAAGATGCCGACCGGCGAGCCCCAACTGCCCTTCGCCCAGTCGCCGTTCACCTCGGTGGAGAGCAGGTGGCGGCCGTCGCGCGTCCCGAAGGTGTAGGACCAGGACCCGTTGATCGCGCCGCCCATGCCCCACACCGTGGTGCAGGACAGCTTCTGCGAGGCGATGCCCAGGCCGTACATGGTGTCCGGGATCCAGTGGCCCTGCGGGTCGAGCACGGTGAACATCTCGCTCTGCTGCGCGGCCGGCAGCAGCCGCCCTTCCAGCAGCGCGCGGAAGAAGGTGTTGAGATCGCCGGTGGTGGAGATCATGTCGCCGGAGGCGTACCCCCAGGAGGGGTTGAGGTCGGTCACGTCGTAGACCGGGGCGTCGGCGTCCAGCAGCATCAGCTTGGAGTAGTGGCGCCCGTGCGGGCCGTGGATGCGCATGTCGCCGGCGGTCGGCTCGTAGGTGTTCCCGAGGTGGAGCGGCCCGGTGATCCGCTCGGCGATCTCCTGGGCCAGGCCGCGGCCGGCGGCCTTCTCGACGATCAGCCCGGCGAGCACGTAGTTGGTGTCGGAGTAGGCCCAGCCGGTGCCCGGGGCGAACTTCGGCCCGTTGGCGACGGCGGCCTCGACGAGCTGTCGCGGCGTGAGGTCGTCGAAGCGGTGCCGCAGGAACGGCGGGCCGACGAACTCGGTTCCCAGCTTCGGGTCTTCGGCGTAGTTGAAGACGCCGCTGGTGTGGTTCAGCAGCTGGCGGACGGTGATCCGGGAGCCGTCGTAGCCGTTGCCGTCCAGCAGGCCGGGGAGCCAGTGCTCGACGCTGTCGTCCAGGCCGAGCCGCTGCTCGGCGGCCAGTTGGAGGACGACGGTGGCGACGAAGGTCTTGGTGGTGCTGCCGATCCGGAAGCGGTCCTGCGGCGTGATCGCGCGGCCGGTGTTCACGTCGGCGGTGCCGGCGGTCCCGAACCAGGTCGAGTCGCCGACCCGGACCTCGGCCCGCGCCCCCGGCAGACCGGCCTCGGACACCGCGCGGTCGAGCACGGACCGGACGCCGCCGTGCGGGCGCCGGTCGGCGGAGGCCGCCGGCGCGGCCGAGGCGTCGGAAGTGGCCGAGACGGTCGGCGCGGCCGCCAGCAGCGGGCCGGCGAGCGCGGCGGTGATAACGGCGGTCAGAGCGGCGCGGACGGTGGTCTTCATGGTGGTCTCCCCCTGAGCACGATCGGTTTCGCTGTCGAGGAAAAGGCTAGGCCGCTGTTCGCGGCTCCATCAATGCCCCGCACACCCATCACGCCTATACCACCAGGTAGATGACGGTAATTCCTTGCAATGATCGTGCCGACTAATGCAATGAGTCGACGTTCGAGTGTTGCAATGGAGTCAGGGGCGACCGCATACTCGGCAGCGACGAGAGGAGCCGCCCGTGCCAGGCGCCAGACTGACCCCGGATGAGCGCCGCCTGATCGCCGCCGGGCTCACCGCGCGACTGGGCTATGGAGAGATCGCCCGGCAGCTCGCGCGCCCCACCTCCACGGTCACCCGCGAGATCGCCCGCAACGGCGGCCCGTCCGGCTACCGGGCGGACAACGCGCAACGCGCCACCGTACGGCGCTCCCGGCGGACCAGGACCGCCCCGCCCCGCGTGCCGGAGGGCAGCGCGAGCGCGGGCGACGGGCGCGATCCGGCCGCGGTGGAGGAGTACGCGACGCAACTCGCCGACCTGCTGGCGAACCTCGGCATGCCGCGCATGGTGGGCCGGGTCCTCGGGTGCCTCTACGTCACCGACTGCGGCAGCCTGACCGCCGCCGAACTGGTGCAACGGCTCGGAGTGAGCCCGGCGTCGGTCTCCAAGGCGATCGGCTACCTCGAAGGCCAGCAGCTGGTCCGGCGCGAGCGGGATGACACCGCCCACCGCGAGCGGTACGTCGTCGACGACGACATCTGGTACCGGGCCCTGCTCGCCAGCGCCCGACGCAACACGCTGCTGGCCGAGTTCACCCGCAGCGGCGCGGACCTGCTCGGCACGGCCACACCCGCCGGAGCGAGGATGGCCGAGGCCTCCGCCTTCCTGGAGCACATGGGCGCGGACATCGTCCGCGCCGCCCAACGCAGGCGACGCCGGCAGCCCGGTACCGTTGCGCCGCCCGGGCCGTGACGGTGTGCGTGCCTGACGCCTGACTGATCGTTCAGAATGAGTTCGGCTCAGGGGCCCGCCAGTTGAGGTGTTCGGACGGTTCTACAAGCGGAGCCTGACGTCCCCGACCGCTCGTGGCCGAATCGTGCCAGGACCCGTTCCGTCCACCTGGCAGGCCTTCCAGCGCGCCAGGGCGGCGACGAAGCTTGTGTTCGTCGCCGGGAGCACCGACCGGACGACAGCACCAGAGAGCAGCCACCGCGGGGCGCGCAGCCGGCGAGCCATCGTCATCCCGACTTTCCCAGAGGTCACACCACCATGCTGCGAATCCATCTCATCCAGACCGCCGCGGTCGCCTCGCTCGCACTTGCCGCAGCCGTCGCGGCTGTCGGCCCCCAAGCGGTCGATACCGACCGGCGCGGCACCACCGTCGCAGCCGCGGCTCCGGAGCCGCAGCGCGACAGCATCATCCGGGAGTAGCCGCCCGGCGGCTTCGCCGCGTCACACCGCGTTACACCGCGCACTTTGCACCGTCGACTCCGCACCGCCTACGTCGACCCTCCAGTGTCCGGGCCCCACCCTTCGGCCGGTCCGGCGGTTCCGCATGCCCTGGAGCAGGCCGCCACTCCACGACCCACCCTCGGAGAACCCGCATGTCCATCGCCATCCGTCGCGCCGTGCGCGCCGCGTCCGTCCTGCTCGTCGCCGGCCTGCCCACTCTCACCTTGGGTGCCTCCTCAGTGCATGCCCAGTCGGTCCCGACCGCCACACCGGGCGCCACGTCAGGCACCGCGTCGGGCAGCTCCACATCCGGTACCAACGACAAGGGCAGCCCAGGCCAGGGGTCGCCCGACCTGGGCAAGGCGCAGGGCGCACCCGGTGCCGGCCTGTCCGCCCTGGCGGCGGCCCCGCAGGTCAGCCGCTCCGAGGCCATCACCCGGGCCAATTCATGGGTGCCGCTCGGCCTCGACTACAGCTGGACCAGCTACCACAACGGCTACCGCCAGGACTGCTCCGGCTACGTCTCGATGGCCTGGAAGCTGAGCACCCCCGGCCTGGACACCACCAGCTTCATCCCCGCCGGTGTCGCGTCAAGGATCTCCAAGGAGGAACTCAAGCCCGGCGATGCGCTCCTCAACGACGCCGCCGGCGCCAATGGCCACGTCGTCCTGTTCGACCGCTGGGCCGATGCCACCCACAGCGCCTACGTGGGGTACGAGTTCAGCGGGAGCGGCGTCCACCACCGGACGATCCCCTACCCCTACTTCCCCGGCTCCATCCCCGCGGGCACCAGCTACAAGCCGGTCCGTAACAACAGCATCGTCGACGACGTCACCCCTCCGACCCCAGACCCCACTCCCTCGGGTACGTCGCCTTCTGTGGCGACCGTGTACAACCCGGACACCGGGACGACCGAGGCGTTCGCCGTCGGGACCGACGGGATCATGGCCCACACCTACAGTACGGGGGGCGCTCCTTGGGCGGCCTGGTCCACGTTCGACCCGTCGTTCCGTTTCGCGGGTAGTCCGGCTGCCGTCTACAACCCGGTGAACAAGGTCACGGAGGTCTTCGCCACCGGTACCGACGGTGTCGTTTCCCACAACTACCTGTTCAACGGCGGCCAGTGGAGCGGCTGGAGCACCCTCGGCCCGGCCTTCCACTCCGGGAGCAGCCCCACCGCGGTCTTCAATGCCGTCACCAACGCGATCGAACTCTTCGGTATCGGCACCGACGGCGTCATCAACCACACCTACAACATGAACGCCGGAGCCTGGGCCGGCTGGCAGCCGATGAACAAGGACTACAAGTTCATGGGCCGTCCCTCCGCGGTCTACAACCCCGACACCAGGACTGCCGAGGTCTTCGGCACCGGCACCGACGGCGTCATCTCCCACGCCTACAGCACCGGTGGCAGCGCCTGGTCCGACTGGTCCACCTTCGGCCCCGACTACCGCTTTGCCTCGAACCCGGCTCTGGTCTACAACCCGGTGAACAAGGTCACGGAGGTCTTCGCCACCGGCACCGACGGTGTCGTTTCCCACAACTACCTGTTCAACGGCGGCCAGTGGAGCGGCTGGAGCACCCTCGGCCCGGCCTTCCACTTCAACGGCAGCCCGACCGCTACCTACAACGCCGCGACCAGCGCCATCGAACTCTTCGGCACCGGCACTGACGGCGTCATCAACCACAACTACAACATGAACGCCGGCGAATGGGCCGGATGGGAATCCCTCGACACCGGCTACAAGTTCACCGGCACCCCGACCACGGTCTACGAGTCCGGCACCAACGCGGCCGAGGTCTTCGCCATCGGCACCGACGGCACCATCTCCCACGCCTACAACATCAACGGCAGCCGCTGGAGCCAGTGGTCCTCCCTCGGCGGCTGGAAGTTCAAGACCAGCTGAACACGGTTCATGCTCGCAGGCCGGCCGCCGACAACCCGTCGGGCGGCCTGCCTGTCGTGTCTGAAACGGTCGGTAGGAGACATCGCGCGGTCGCCACGAGGTACGACAGCCTGCCGTCCGCTACGAGGCCGTGGTGCTGGTCGCAGCCATCGGAGAGCGGCCGCGACCGGCACCTGCGCGTCACTTGGCAGCCTGACCCCCGCCGGGGACGTCCCCACGCCCTGGCACTCCGGCTGGTGCTCCGGCAGGGCTCCCGCCGGTTGCCCGGTGGGCGCTCAGCCGGCGGCC
Source organism: Kitasatospora sp. NPDC056446 (assembly GCF_042796115.1). Taxonomy (NCBI): domain Bacteria; kingdom Bacillati; phylum Actinomycetota; class Actinomycetes; order Kitasatosporales; family Streptomycetaceae; genus Kitasatospora; species Kitasatospora sp. NPDC056446. Next base: position 17,562 of record NZ_JBHTRF010000073.1, read on the forward strand.
TCCCGAGCCGGCCGGCTCAGCAGGGCGAGGCGGCTGGCGGTGCGGTCCAGGTCGCGCATGAGGGTGGAGTCGGCGGGGAGGCCGGCGAGCGGGTCGGCGCCGATCAGGACCAGGCGGACGTCGCGGTCGCAGCAGACGTCGACCAGGTTGGCGAAGCGGCGGCGGCCGTCGGGGGACGCCTTGGTGAGCGGTGGGACGCCGTCGAGGACGATGGTGGGGAAGCGGTCGGCGAGCGCGAGGTAGTCCGCGACGGCGGTGAGGCCCTCGCACAGCTCCTGGAAGTCGAGCCACACGTGGTCCTCGCGGACCGCCCGGGCCGACAGCTCACGGTGGTGGCCGGCCACCGGACCCGCTTCCCCGGGCCGGGGCGGAGTGAGACCGGCCGAGGTCTCCTCGCCGGGGCGCAGACGGGCGCCGAGGCCGAACCCGTGAGCGCGGTCCGACCGGGGCCGGCGCCGGAAGTCGACCGGCCCGGAGACGTCGAGCACGTCCATCCGCTCCTCGATCAGCCTGATCGTCGGCTCGAACAGGTGGTGGTACAGCGGGTCGGGCATCAGCCCGGCGGGCGGGTAGTTGGACGTGGTGACAAGGGTGATCCGCCGGTCCAGCAGGGTGCGCAGGAGCCGGGCGACCAGCATCGCGTCACCCGCGTCGTGGGCGTGGAACTCGTCGAAGACGAGGATCCGGCAGTCGCCGAGCAGCTCGTCCACGGCCCGGTCCACCGCCGCGCCGTCGGCGGTCCGGCTCTCCGTCATCCGGCTCTCGGCGGTCCGGCTCTCCGAGTGGTGGGCGACACCCTCGTGCAGCCGGCGGAAGAAGTCGTGGAGGTGCAGCCGCCGCTTGAGCGGGGTCGGCAGCCCGTCGAGGAAGGTGTCCACCAGCCAGCTCTTGCCCCGGCCGACCGGGCCCCAGAGGTAGAGGTGGCGCGGACTGCGGCGCAGCCGCCAGGCCGGATGGGCCAGCTCGCCGGCCAGCCGGCTGAGCCGTTCGACCGGGAGCTCCTGGGCGGGGTCGAGCGTGAAGCCGCCCTGCCCTGCGGCCCGGTGGAAGTGCCCACGCATCGCCTCGTACTGCTTCCGCGTCCTGTCCGTCACGGATCCGGACCCTAGCAGGGCATCAGAACCACCAAGATCACCGGGAGTTGCCTGGTCATCGGCCCCTTCACAGCTCCGGCGGCGCGCGGCGTGACGTGACGGGACATGGCGGGACGTCCCGCCGCGCGGCCGACGGCGATCGCCAATGGCAGGCTGTCGACCAGTGGAGAGGGAGCGGCCCTGCCGCAGTACCGGCAGCCCGCCTGCCGGACCGCTCGGCCGTGCCGACGTCGGCTGGAGCGGCGCCCGGACGGTCGGACCGGGCGCCGCTCCGGGGGCCTGGCGAGGGGGCGTACCGGGTCGGTGGCAGGGCGGCAGGGCGGCAGGGTGGAGCTCAGCGGTTGGCGCGGCGCAGGCCGTCCACGCCGAGTGCCGCGAGGGCGAGCACCACGGCGGCCGCCGCCACCGCGACCGGTGCGGGGCCCCTGTCAGGGACCACGCCGAGGTAGTCCACCTCCGCGATGCGGTTGGACATCGCGTACCAGAGCAGCGGGTAGAGCGCCTGGAAGAGCCGGGGCCCACGGCTGACGATCCCGCACAGCACCGCCAGCGAGGGCACCACCAGGGCGCCGGCCAGGGCCGCCACCGCCGCCCCGGTGTCCCCGGCGGCGGTCAGCCGGACCACCGGCACCACCGAGACGGCCAGCGCCACGCCGATCCCGCCGAGCAGTGCGGCGAGCAGTCGGCGCCCCGCCGCAGGGCAGGCGGCGAGCAGGTCGTCGATGCTCCCGGCACCCGCGTGGTTGCCCATCCGGGACCAGAGCAGCACCGGCCAGAGCATGGAGACCGCCAGCACCGGGTGGGAGACGTCCTCGATCGGGACGATCGCCGCGATCACCGCGAGGGCGAGCGCGCCGACCCACCACAGCCGCATCCACCGTAGCAGGACGCGCAGTTCGCCGACCAGGGCGGGCAGGAAGGACGAGCCCATTCGGGGCGGGGTCATCAGTGCCGGGTCGAGCCCGAACGAGGCGCCGGGGCCGGCCGCCGGTGCGGGCTCGTCCTGCGCCGCGCCCGCCGAGCCCGCCGGGAGCACCACGCTCACCACGCTCACCACGCCCGCCGCGTTCACCCTGCCGGACGGGTCGAAGCGGCGGAACCAGGGCACCGCCAGCAGGCAGACCACCAGCGAACCGACGGTCAGCAGACCGGCGTTGGCCAGCGGGCCGCCGCCCAGGACGCCGCCGCCCAGGTCGCCGCCGCCCTGGACGCCGGGGCCCAGGTCGCCGGGGCCGAGGCCGCTCCATTCGAAGACGACCGGGGTCTTGTCGCCCGAGGTGAGGCCCACCCCGAAGCGCACCGCGTCGGCCGGGTGCCCGGCGCTCTCGATGGCCCGGCGCATCGACGCGCCGATCCGGCTCATGCTCAGCAGGTCGTAGCCGCCGGACGCCTGGGAGGCCGTGACACCGACCAGCCAGACCACGAACCAGACCAGCGCGCCGACACCGCCGCGCAGGCCGGGCACGGTGTCGAAGAGCACCGCGCAGGCCGCGACGAAGGCCAGCAGCGGCAGCGTGACCAGGACGAACGGCAGCAGCAACCGGACGGCGTCCACGCTGTACGACTCGCCCTTGAGCAGCTGCACGCCGACGGCGGTGACCGCGAGCGCGAGCAGCATCGAGCCGAGGAGCAGCAGGTTGCCGCAGAACTTGCCGAGCAGGTAGGACACGCGGGTCATCGGCGTGGCGGCGAGGATCTGGCCGACCCCGCTGCGCTCGTCCCCGGTGACGGTGCCGCGGGTGATGCCGAAGCCCGCGAGCGCGAGCCAGACCGCGCCGCCGAGCGCGGTGACGGTGCCGACGTAGCCGCTGGTGTAGAGGCCGCGGTAGCCGCTGACCTGGAAGATCTGCCATGTGGACGCGCCGCCGGCGCCGCCGGCGCCGACCGGGGCGGCCAGCAGCCCGAGGGCGAGGGTGCCGAGCAGCACCACCAGGTACGCGGGGCGCCGTCGGCGTTCCCGGAAGTCGGCGAGGGCGAGTGCTCCGATGGTGCCGCCCATCACCGCACCATCGCCTGGTGGGCGGCCGGGGCCGGGGCCGGGGCCGAGGTCGGGGCCGGGGCCGGGGCCGAGGTCGGGGCCAGGGCCGGGGCCGGGGAGGAGCACAGCAGCAGGTACGCGTCGTCGAGCCGGGGCGGGACCTGCTCGGCGTGCCGCGCGGGCTGCTGTGGGGAGAGCACCCGGGCGCGGACGCCCTGCGGGGTCCGGGTGGTGCCGCCGAGGACGAACCGTGAGCGCAGTGCCGGGATCCGGTCGGCGGCGACGGTGACCTCCCAGACCGAGCCCTCGGCGAGCCGCAGCAACTCCTCGGGGGTGCCGTGGTGCAGCAGCCGGCCCTGGCCCATGACGGCGATCCGGTCGGCGGTGGCGGCCACGTCGGAGACGATGTGGGTGGAGAGGATGACGATCCGTTCCGTGCCGAGCCCGGTGAGCAGGTTGCCGAACCGTATCCGCTCCTCCGGGTCGAGGCCCAGGGTGGGCTCGTCGACGATCAGCAGCCGGGGGTCGTTGAGCAGTGCCTGGGCGATGCCGACGCGCCGGCGCATACCGCCCGACATCGAGCCGAGCCGCTGCCCGGCCGCGCCGGAGAGGTTGACCAGGTCGAGGAGCTCGTCGATCCGGGCGGTCGCGGACCGGCCCCGCAGTCCCTTGGCCGAGGCCAGGTAGGAGAGGAACTCGCGGGCGGTCAGCTGCGGGTGGACGCCGAAGTCCTGCGGCAGGTAGCCGACGGTCCGGCGCAGCGCCCCGGGCTGCTCCGCGATGTCGACGCCCTGCCAGAGGACCCGCCCGGAGGTGGGCTTGGTGACGGTGGCCAGGACGCGCATCAGGGTGGACTTGCCGGCGCCGTTGGAGCCGAGCAGGCCGAGGACGCCGGGCCGCAGGGTCAGGGAGAAGGAGTCCACGGCGCGCTTGCCGCCACGGTACTCCTTGGTCAGGTCGAGGATCCGGAGTTCCGGCGGTAGTTCCATCGGTCAGTCCTTCGTGTTGACGCGGACGATGCCGGCCTTGGAGGCGGCGGTGACGGTGTGGGCGGAGTCCGGGGCCTCTGCGACGTCGATGTGCGGCTTCGACGAGCCGGCGGTCGCCGAGACGTGGTAGCGGGTGCCGTCCTCCGGCAGCCGGACCGTGACGCTTCCGGTGTTCGACTCGGCCCTGACGCTGTCGGGCGCCTTGTCGAAGGCGAGCTTCACGCTGCCGTGGTCGTTGGCCGCGTCGACGGCGGGGGAGGAGAGGCCGGCGGCATCGATGCGGCCGGAGCCGGTGCGTACCTTCAGCGGGGCGGAGGCGTTGTCGATCTGCACGCTGCCCTGGCCGGTCGTCACATCGAGCGCGCCGTCGAGGCCCCTGGCGGTGACCCCGGCGGAGCCGCTGCCGTTGACGGTCACCGCCGTTCCCTTCGGGATGCGGACGGTGAACTCGGCCCTGCAGTTGAGCACGATGCCGCTGCACCTGCCGGAGAGCCTCAGCGTGCCGCCGTCCAGCACCCAGGAGGCGTTGCCGTCCTTCGCGGCCTGGCCGGCCAGTCTGCGGTCGGCCCTGACGGTCGGACCGTCGGCCGGCAGCAGGGTCACGTCCTTGTCGGTGTCCAGCGTGAGGTGATCGCCCTGGACGCCGAAGTCCCGGGATTCAGTGCGGGGTTGAGCGTCCAGGTCGTCGCTCACGCCGCAGCCTGTGAGGGCGATGGCCAGTGCGCTGATCGGGGCCGTCCAGGCCCGCCCGGCGGTCGACTTCTTCATGCCGCCATGCTCCCGGCGGGGCCGGGGCGTCCACATCTGCCGTTCGGGAGAGATCGGCGGGGTATCTCGTCCCTTCGGCCGAGGAAGCGGCCTCGTCCGTTCGGTGGGTCCTCCTCCCTGCCGTCGTCCGCCCGGCCGGTCCCCCTGCCGGCCGTCCTCCGCCCGGCCAGGGTCACAGGTGCGGGCAGCGGGGTCCACGCGGTGGTTACGAAGTGGGCCCCGCCGCCGCCGGGGCGGGCGACCGCGGGCCGTCCAGCGGCAGGGTCACGGTGACCCGCCAGCCGCCGTCCCCGGCCGGTCCGGCGGTGAGTTCACCGCCCAGCCCCGCGACCCGCCTGGCGAGCTCCCGGATGCCGGTGCCGCCACCCTCCCGATCCACCGTCGCGCCGTCCGGACGGGCACCCGGGGGAGCCGGCTCGTTGCCGACCACCACCCGCAGCACCGGCCCGGTGCCCGCCGGGGCCACCCGCTCCGCGGTGACCACCACCCGGGGCGAGGCGGGGGCGTGCCGCCGGACGTTGGTGAGCGCCTCCACCACCACCCGGTAGCCGACCGAACCGACCTCCTCCGGCAGGCCGCCCAGGATGTCCAGGGCGTCGGGGGCGAGGTCCAACCGGGCCGGGATCACCCCGGTGCGCCCGAACCGCTCGACCAGGGCGGGCAGTTCCGCCAGCGAACGGGCCCTGCCCCCGGCGCCCACCCCGACCGGGCCCGGTCCCTCCCCGGCCGGGCCAGGCGGTACACCGTCCTCGCCCCGGTCCGCCCGCCGGCCCTCCGCCAGCTCGCCCAGGATCCGGATCGTACGGTCCATCGACTCCAGCGCCTGGACGCCCGCGCTCTCGATCTGCGGCAGCAGCGCGAGCGCCCGCTCCGGCGACTCCTTCGCCAGCAACCGGGCCGCCTGGGCCAGCACCATCACCCCGGTGACGTCATGCGCCGCGAAATCGTGCAGTTCCCGGGCCACATGGAGGCGCTGGGCGCGCCGCTCGGCGACCACCGCGAGCCGCCGCCGGCTGTCCAACGACCGCAGATAGCAGGACGCCCCCACGGCGGCCACCGCCACCAGCCCCCACACCACGCACAGCCCGATCGTCTGCCCGGGCCCGGCCGGCGGCTCGATGGTCAGCGCGATCCGCAACGGCAGCAGGGCGGTGGTCACCGACAGGACCAGTGCCACGGCGGCGGCCAGGACCGGTCCCGGCCCGCGGACGGCGGGCACGGTGACCGCCAGCAACGCGACCGACTCGGCCACCATCCACAGCGCCGAGGTGTTGTCGGCGGGCCCCTGGTAGCGCGACGTCACATACAGCGAGACCGCACAGGCCACCGGCACCGCCGCCAGGACCCTAACCCCCGGCCGCCCCGGCGACCACACCACCAGCACCGCGGCCGCCAGCACCGCCACCACCGTCGAGCACCGGAGCAGCACCGAGATCGACGAACTCCCCGTCACCGCAGCCGAAATGGCGGCGACCGCGAGCAAGCCCGCACCCGCCGGCCGCCCCGCCCTGGCGATTCGTCTCGTCATGTGAGCGGATGCTATCCCGTGCGAGGATCACACCATGACGACGCGCATCGTGGTCGCGGACGACCAGAGAACCGTGCGGGACGGCTTCCGTCACATCCTCGACCTGCAACCGGACATGGAAGTCCTGGGGGCGGCGGGTGACGGCCACGAAGCACTGGAACTCGCCCGCTCGCTGCACCCGGACGTCCTGCTCGCCGACATCCGCATGCCGCGGATGGACGGCCTGGAGCTGACCCGCCGGCTGGCCGAGGAGGCGCCCGGCATCCGGGTCGTCATCGTCACCACCTTCGACCTCGACGAGTACGTGCACTCCGCGTTGAAGGCCGGCGCCTACGGGTTCCTGCTGAAGCGCTCCGGCGCGCCACTGCTCATCGAGGCGGTCCGGGCGGCGGTCGAGGGGGACTCGCTGATCAGCCCGCAGATCACCACCCGACTGCTGCGCAGCCTGGCCGGACCGCGCCGGGCGGAGAGGCCAGGGGCGGAGACGTCACGCGTGGAGAAGCTGACCCCGCGCGAACTGGAGATCGCCCGGCTGGTGGCGGACGGCCTGACAAACGCGGCCATCGCCGAGGAACTGTTCATCTCGCCCGGCACCGTGAAGACCCATATCGCCCACGTCCAGCGCAAGTTGACCGTGAACAACCGGGTGGGCATCGCGGCCTGGGTCTGGGACTCCGGCGCCCGCCACGGATAGCCGGCCTCACCGACCTGACTGTCCGATCCTCGCCGAAGCCATCTCGCCACCGCCCCGAAACAACCGGCCGGGATCCCAGGACCCCAGGGTTCCGTAGGTGACGGTCGCTGCCGCGCCGGCACCGGTGCCCGCCGGCGCCGGTGCCCGGATCAGGCGGGGCGGAACCGTAGGGCCGACCAGACCTCGTCGACGGCGACCTGCCGGACCGGCCGGACGCCGCGGTCGGCGAGAGCCTCGCTGAGGCTGTCCCGGTTGAGGTCGGTGCCGAGCTTCCCGGCCTTCGGGTAGGCGACCCAGGCCAGCTTGTCCTGTCGGGCCCCTTCGATCGCCGCGAGGGCGATGGTGTCCAGGTCCGCCCTGTCGCGCACGAACGCGACGATCACGTCCGCCGTCTCCGGTGTCTCGGCGGTCAGCACGCCCTGTGCCGTGATCGACGGCACCTCGTCCGGCCCGGCCAGGACCGCCAGTCGCTGGCCGGGTTTCATCTGCAACTTCGCACTCAGCTCCACCCGGCCAGTATGGGCGACGCCGCTCACCGGGCCTGCCCGCCCCGCTCCACCGGCGAGTGTCACCTGCGAGTGCCACCGGTATGCGGCCCGCGGCTGCCTCAGGGCTCGGCCAGGTACCCCTGTACGGTGCGTGCCAGCAGCGGGGCGAGCTGGTCCGCGGGCGCGGACGCGAGTGGTTCCACCTGGATCACGTAGCGTGCCATCGCCAGTCCGACGATCTGCGACAGCACCAGTTCCACCCGCAACTCCGGGTTTTCCAGGTCGAGTTCGCCCGCCAGTCGGTTCACGAGCTCGGTGGCCATGAAGCCCCGCACCAGAGCCGCGACCTCCTCGCTGGCCGCCGCCGTGCGCAGCAGTGCCAGCAGCCGGTCCCGTACGGCGGGCTGTTCCCAGAGTCCGAGGACGAAGGCGGCCACGCGTTCGCCGACGCGGGCCCGTTCGCCCGCGAGGACGTGTTCGACGACGGCCCGGGGGTCGACCGGGAAGTCGAGTGCGGCCAGGAAGAGGCGGTCCTTGGTGCCGAAGTAGTGGTGCAGCAGTGCCGCGTCCACTCCGGCCGCGCGGGCGATCGCCCGCATGCTCGCCTTCTGGTACCCGCGGGCCCCGAACTCCGCCCGCGCGGCTTCCAGTACCGCGCCCCGGGTGTCCTCGCCCCCGGGGCGCCGTCCGACCCGCTTCCGCTGCTTCCCCTCATCGCTCACGGGGCCATTGTCTCCGGCGGTGCCTGCGCGCTACGCGACCGGCACCCGCCCGCCGTCGGACCGGTGCCTGCGCGCCACTTGACCGGTACGTCCGACAGCGCAAAACTCATCACATGATGAATTCCATGGCGGGGCCGACCGGTCCCGCGATCCGGATCACCGGTCTGACCGTCGAGCGCGGTGGCCGCCCCGTCCTCCACGGCCTCGACCTCGACATCGCCCCCGCCACCATCACCGGCTTGCTCGGCCCGAGCGGCTGCGGCAAGACCACCCTGCTGCGCTCCGTCGTCGGCGTGCAGCGCGCCACCGCCGGCCGCGTCCGCGTGCTCGGCCTCGACGCCGGCAGCCCCGCCCTGCGCCACCGCGTCGGATACGTCACCCAGGCCCCCTCGGTCTACGGCGACATCAGCGTCGCCGAGAACCTCCACTACTTCGCCGCCGTCCTCGGCGCACCCGGCACCGACCCCGCCCGGGTGATCGCCCAAGTCGGCCTGACCGGCCACGAACACGACATCACCGACCGCCTCTCCGGCGGCCAGCGTGCCCGCGTCTCCCTCGCCGCGGCCCTGCTCGGCACCCCCGAACTGCTGATCCTCGACGAGCCGACCGTCGGCCTCGACCCGGTGCTCCGCCAGGACCTCTGGCAGCTCTTCCGCCGCCTCGCCGACGGCGGCGCCACCCTGCTGGTGTCCAGCCACGTCATGGACGAGGCCACCCGCTGCGACCGCCTGCTGCTGATGCGCGAGGGCCGCCTCCTCGCCCACGACACCCCCGACGAACTGCTGCGCACCACCGGCGCGGCCGACATCGACAGCGCCTTCCTCCGCATGGTGGAGGCCGGCCGATGACCACCCCCCGCCCCCGCCCCCGCCCCCAGGCGACGCGAGCCCTGCGCCGCACGCTCGCCACCGCCCGCCGCGTCCTCACCCAACTCCGCCACGACCCGCGCACCCTCGCGCTGCTCCTGGTCGTCCCCTGCCTGCTGCTCGCCCTGCTCAAGTACATGTTCGACGCGCAGCCCGCCACCTTCGACCGGATCGGCCCCGCCCTGCTCGGCATCTTCCCGCTGCTCGTGATGTTCCTGGTCACCTCGGTCGCCATGCTCCGCGAACGCACCACCGGCACCCTGGAACGGCTGCTCACCATGCCGCTGGGCAAACTCGACCTCCTCCTCGGGTACGCCCTGGCCTTCGGCGCCGTCGCCCTGCTCCAGGCGACCCTCGCCACCGCGCTCGCCATCGGCCCGCTCGGCCTGCACATCGCCGGCCCCACCTGGCTGGTCTTCACCGTCGCCGTCGCCGACGGACTGCTCGGCATGGCACTGGGCCTGCTGGTATCCGCGTTCGCCGCGACCGAGTTCCAGGCCGTCCAGTTCCTGCCCGCCGTCCTCCTCCCCCAGATCCTGCTGTGCGGACTCTTCGTCCCGCGCGACGCCATGGCCACCGCGCTGCGCTGGGCCTCCGACGTCCTGCCGCTGTCCTACGCCGTCGACGCGATGACCCGCCTCACCACCACCGCCACCGCCGACACGACCATCGCCCGCGACCTCGCGGTCATCGCCGGCTCCACCCTCCTCGCCCTCGCCCTGGGAGCCGCCACCCTGCGCCGCCGAACCCCCTGACACCGGCCCACAGCCGCCGAGATCGCCGCCACCTGCCACCACCGCCCGACCCTGCCTACCAGCCCGAACAACAGCCAGCGGCCGAGGACGGCCAATCCCTGACCGACGCCGCCCGCGCCCGCCGGCTTCGCGAGAACCACGCGGCCCTCGCCGTCTCCGCCGCCCGCGGCGACATCGTCCCCGCCGCGCGCTCCCTGCACGGCCGTACCGGGACGCCGGCCCTGCCGGCGGAGGCGCCGGGTGAACCGGTGGAGCCGCTCCCATCCGCCCGGCAGGCCGAGCCGTGACCGCTCGACCGGCGACCGGCGGGCGGCGGGGCTTCGGGTCGTCCCGGCCGAGAGCGCGGGAGCGACGCGAAGCCCGGGCCCGTGACGACGGCGTCCTCGGAGCAGCCCCTGCGGGCCCGGGGCCGACTGGATGGCGGTCGGCATGGACGCCGGGCCCGCGTCGGCAGGGAGCGCGCACCTGCCGTTCGTGGTCACCGTCGTGGCCGCGCTCGCGTGCGCTGCCGCGTCGCTGGTCCGCTGCTCGACGGTGGTCGTCGCACCGGCCCCGGTCGGTGTCCTCGGGGCAGCCGGGCGCGCTGCACGCCGCACGCTGCACGCTGCACGCGGCGAAGGCTCGAGGTCTGGTCATGGTGTCGCCTTCGCACTACGTTGGTCGGCCCGTGGTCCGAGAGGGGAGACGAGATGAGCCGGGTCGGTAGGGCGCTCATGAGTGCGGGTGGAACGCTGACCGTGTTGGGGTCGGTGTACGGGCTATGGACAGTTGGGGACGGGTGCGGTTCGGGGTTCGCGCCGAAGTCGGCGACCGTGGAGTGCCTGACGGCACTGTCCGGTCGGCAGACAGGGGCATGGCAGGTGGTGTTCCTGGGCCTGGCGGTTCTGGTGGCCGGGGTGGTCATGTGGTACCCGGAGAGTGGGTCTGCTTCGGCGTGACCCACCGGGGTAGCCAGGACCGGATGGTGCTGTACAGCGCCTGGCCGATGCGGAGGTACACGGCGTCGCCGGGGCGGACGCCGTCAGCGCTCCAGCGGCCGGGCGGATAAGCCGGTTTCGCAGCCGGTCCAGGGCACCGAGGCGGTGGGGCGGAGGCCGGCGCCGGCGACCCGGCCGCCGCCGGACCGGGCGGGAGCATGCCCAGCAGGCAGCACACCACCGCTGGCACCCCGGCGGGCTTCCCCTCCGCCAAGGAGCGGCTGTTGGCCCGACGTCTGCCGCCCTACTTGCCGGGCAGGTACTCGGCGATCCGCGCGAACCGCGCCCGGCCGGCCACCAGCATCCCGGCCACCACAGCGGAGCCGAACACCACCGTGGAGTGGACGGCCGTCGGGAGCCCGGTCGAGGGGAGCAACACGGTGGCGGCCGCCACCGAGGCCGTCGCGGCGGCGATCGCGAGGGCGAGGCGGACGGTCTCGGCAACGGAGGCGCGCCTGGTCGACACCGGGGTCACGCCCTCCAGTTCAGCTTCCGGCAGTAGTGCGGCGAGCCGTCCGGCGGCGAAGTTCTCCCCGATCAGCGACAATGTACGGGCCAGCTCGACGAGGCCGGTGTCGGGGTCGACATCGACCCGGGCCAGTTGGACACGAAGCGCGCCCGCAACCAGGGCGCAGTGCTCCCTGACCGAGGCCCGACGCGGTGAACGGCGGTAGATGGAGCGGGCGGTGCGGTGGAGCTCCAACAGGGCCTGCTCCAGGTTGCGACAGACTTGGTCTAGCCTCCGCAGCGACGATGCCCGCTCCGACGGCGCTTGAGCGCGGGCTTTGGCGCACCCTTCGATACCGGAGATGGTCAGGAGCGTGACGGCGTAGTGGAATTCGGGCTGGTGGCGCCTCATCATCCGTCCGACCGCGACTGCTACCGCGATGAGGTAGACGTAGAAGAGGATGATGCCGAGGCCGATCACGGGTGAGTTCGGGTCGTAGAGGGGGCCGAGGCCAGGGGCGTCTGGGTGTCCCATTCCGGTGGGCGGGCCGAGTCCGAGCCGGACGGCGATCTCTCCCGCTGTGCGTAAGAACTGCTCAAGAAACCGCACGGCGGTGAAGAGGAGGACAACAGAGAGGACCGCCCACCCGTAGGGGAAGGTCCTCAGGGTCTGACGGGAGGCGTGCACGGCGTCGGGGGTGGCGCGCAGCACAGCCGGGTCGAGCCCGAGTCGGGTGCAGGCGTCGCGCAGGCTGCCCATCGGTTCGTCGACCGCGCGCCGGTTCGCGCGCCGCCGCCATCGCCGCAGCCGTGCCCACCGGCGTACCGCCGCGGCCTGCCGGCGTTCCCATGCCCCGTCCAACCTGATCCTCCTCGGTTCGTGACGGGACGATGATGGCCGAGGCCCCGCCGCCGTGGCGCCGAAACGGAAACATCGACCGGCCCTTCATCGGCGTCCCGCAGTGATCCTGCGCTTCCCCGTTCCCGCAGTCGGTGGACCGGGCAATCCCCGCGGTACGGGCACGGTTGGTCGCCGGCGACCAACCGTGCCCGACAGTGCTCACGGGGGAGGACCCGCGCGTTGGAGGACGAGGACGAGGTCTCCCCGGCCTGACCCGGGACTGCGGACGCCGGCGTCCATGCCCAGGAGGCCTGCTGGGCGAAGGCCTCCCGACGATGAACACCTCGGCCAGAAGGCTCGATTCGTGCCGTTGTCCGGTCTCGGGCGGGGACAGGCCCGTCGGGCCTCCGTCGCCCGCGCCCGCTCGGCCACCGGCGGCCGGCCCGGCACCGCGAAGGGCACCAAGCCGGTCAAGGGCACCAGCACTCGGCACCCGGCGGCTCGGCCGACCGACCCCGGCTGGTGACCGGCCTCTGCACGCCCGGAGCCCGGAGCCCGGAGCCCGGATCCGGGACCGACCCGGACCGGACGGGTGGGCGTACGCGCTCACCAGCACCGCGCGCCCTTACGACCGCCGCTACCCGGGCGGACAGCGGCCGCCTCTGATCACGGACTGACCTGGGAAAATGCCGGGGAGTATGGGGGCCCCGTCTCCTATTCCCCGGCATTACCCGCGTTTCCGGCCCCCGGCGTTCTCCGACCCGGAATCGTGACGCGCCGCTCTGGTAATCTTCATCCTGGCGATCGACAGCAATGCTGATCGCCCGGCCATCCCCTCCTGTCCGCAGGAAGGAGGTGAATCGGGCTATGCGCACCGACGAGAAGCCGCCCAAGCGGCGGATGTCGGTGTGGCCCAGGCTGCGTAAGAGCAGGCTCGTCCTCGGCGTCCTCGCCGTCGGACTACAGAGTCTCTACTGGCTGATCCAGCTGTACCGCATGCTGTAGGTGCTGCCGGACAGCCAGAAACGCAAGTGAGCCCGACCGTTGGCGCGGTCGGACTCACTCTGGGTCACGCTCGGTGATCCGGACCCTCCGCGTCTGACCTTGCAAGACGGGCGCGGGGGGTCTTTTTATGTCCGGACCTCGTAGCTATGCGCTTCCGAGTCCTTGATGACACTGGCTCTGGTGCGACACTAGGGCCGCTCCGGCACACGGATGAGCATACACCAGTTGCAATTTAGTGTCATGTTTCTATTGCTAATCTCGCGCCGCGAAACCGGGCCTTGGTAATCAAAATGGATCTCTCTGGATTCATTTCACGATTTGAATAGCCGACCTCATTTGTCATCGAAACTCAGTGGCGATCAAGTCGAGAATGATTCCTCGCGGGTTTGGCAAACACTGTGGGCGGTGAGTGCGCACCGGCACCCACTGGTGCGCACTGGCAGACATTGACGCGCATTGACGCGCATTGAGGCGCATCGACGTGCATTGCTTCGCACCGGGCCGTCAAACGGCCGCTGCAACGCCATGGCGCTCGCGCTCACTCACTCCGTTGCGCACAGTCCGCACGAACGTCCTGACGCCCGTCGGCAAGCCGCTCCTCTCGCTAGTGGAACGTGCCGACGGCCGTCGACACGGACGCCCGCAGACAGGGCCGGCAGACGCCTGGCGGACTCCTGTCTGCGCCGGTTGCGCTGACGTCCTGACGCCCCTCAGCAAGCCGCTCCTCTCGCTCGTGGAACGTGTCGACGGCCGTCGACACGGACGCCCGCAGACAGGGCCGCGGACGCCTATCCGGCCGTTCGGCCAGGCGGTTCTCCCGCAGCGGACAGCACATCGGAGCCCACCTGCGGACGGTACGGACGTATCGCCTCCTCGGCCGCCCGCGTGTCCGGACGGCCCGTCCCGCGTCCACCGAGAACGTCTTCTAAACGCAGCGCAGGGGGCAGCCCCTGCGCCGTTCCTGTGGGCGAGTGAAACAGGCCTCCACTGCTGTCCGGGCACATCGTGGTGAGTGGCCCGACGCCCGTCGGCGCTGCTCTGCGAACGTCGCCACTGCGGGCGGGCTGCGCAGGTGAGCGGGGTTTCACGTCGCGCAAGAGCGACGGAGGAAGCACTGGTTGGACACGGCACGTCCCGCAAGACGTGAGCACGGCGACCGCAGCCGGCCCAGAAGTCCGAACGGCGTGGTCCCATCGACCGCAGTAGACGTGTGGGACGGCTGGGAACCCCACTCGGCTCCACTGACTCTCACTCAAGTACTTGCTGCCGGGGACATATCCACAGGCACGCAGAGGCATATTGGGTCAGTCATTCGGTCGCCACCATGGAGCATGCTCGGCAGGCTTTAACGAACCTTCTTGCCGAACGTTCTGGCTGGCAGCCCCGCGTGCGGGAGCCAAGATCGACCGACTTACCTTGACGTGGTTTGGTCATGTGAGGGGACAGATCGCAACATCTTGATCGGCTACACAGCGCAACCGCTCTGCTCTGGGTGCCGCACTTCTGCCGACCCGTCAGTGACCGACCTCACGGCTCCGCCTCCGTGGTTGCCGGGGCGGACCGGGTCACGGCCTCCGGGTAGTGCCGGGGCTCTGGGCCCGGGGCCGGCGGACGACCCGGGCGGTGTCTCGGAGACCACCGTCGTACGGGCCCGCGCCGCCGTCTCCACCGCGCCGGCCCGCTGACTCCGGCGGCGCGACCGGAGCGTGGAACCTCCTCCGAGCCGCTGCACGCTGCACGTATCAGGTCAGCCTGGGACCGAAGAGCCGGAGGCCGCCACCCGGCGGGTGGCGGCCTCCAATGCCTTCTCGGGGCCTCGGCAGCCCAACGCGCGCCTCGAACCCAGCCCGTTCACGCATCTTCGGGCTCCTGCCTCAGGACCGCGACCAGTCACCCGACGGCCTCCCGGTCGCCCGCGCCGACGACCGGCCCGAGGCAGGATCAGGGCTGCGAGGCGGTGGCCCGTCAGAGAGGGATGACGCGGCTGAGGCGTACGACGTGGCTGCGCGGGTCGATGACGTACTCGACCGGGCCGCGTCCATGGGGGATCGTCGCCGCGGAGGTGGTGCGAGGCTGGCTTCAGTCAGCCGAAACGGTCGTGCGGGACCCGACAGGCGACCGACTCCTCGCCCGCTGGCTCGACGCGGCCGCCGCCGTCCTGGCGCTGCGCGTCATCTATCGGGAGGCGACCCCATGAGCAGGCGTGGGCGCCGGGTCCTGCTTGACGGCGGCCGCGGTGCTGGCCGTCGCGGCCACCGCGAGCGCGGTGGCCGTCCACAAGATGACCATCGGCAGACTCGACCACGGCACCGTGTTCACCCAGACCTCGGGCGACCTGGCGGTCAAGCCCGGCGAACTGTTCTCGATCGAGGTGTCCGCCTACCGGGGGGCCGGCGGCAACTGGACCCTGTCCACCCCCGCCCCCGACCAGGCCGTCGCGCAGGCCGTCGGTGACGAGTACGTCGACAACTTCGGCCTCCAGGAGCGCGACTTCGCTGGGACGGGTCAACCACCACCTGCGCCGCGCCGCCGCGGTGCTGGAGGAGACCTGTGGCGTCCTGCGGGAACAGGACGCCCACCGCGGTCCTTCGGTGGTGCGGTCGGGCGCCGGCCGCGACCGCGCGACCCGGGTGGCCCGTTCCCCCGGGGCCTGCCACTGCGGTGACCACCCCGCCCGACGCCGCCTCCCGTTCGGTCGGTCGGCAGGAGGCCGGGCCGTTCCTCGGCGGCACCTCCGGTGAGATGACCGCGCACTACCCTCGGCACCACCACGTCCGAGAAGGCCGCGTTCGTCGAGATGCTCGACACCTGTGCCTGGCTGCCGCCTGTGGCTCGGCCCGCTTCTTTGGACCAGGGTGGCGGGCCGAGTGGCCGACCAGCTCTCAGGCGGTGTCGGTCGCGGGTTCTAGGGCAGCGCCGCACTGATCCCGCGAGAGTATGGATCGCCCCGGCGACGGTGGCTGGGGCGATCCGGTGCAGGTCGGGCGTCAGTTCTGGATCAGCACGGTCGCGTGGCTGGAGAGAGTGGCGTTGACCGCTCCCAGGTCGAAGGCGGCAGGGTCGAACTGGTCGGCGGAGTCGAGGCCGAGCCATTCGAGCCGTTCCTCGTGCTCTTCGTGCTCGGGGTCGGCGAGGATCTCGACGAGGTAGTCGTATCCCCAGATCCCGCCGCAGTCCTCGGGTGGGCAGGCGCGCCGACCGGTGACACAGCGCGGGTAGGCGGCACCGGGTTCGGCGTCGGCGACCGCTTCGACAACGATGTCGTGCTCCCA
Organism: Kitasatospora sp. NPDC056446; assembly: GCF_042796115.1. Classification (NCBI taxonomy): domain Bacteria; kingdom Bacillati; phylum Actinomycetota; class Actinomycetes; order Kitasatosporales; family Streptomycetaceae; genus Kitasatospora; species Kitasatospora sp. NPDC056446. Next base: position 33,986 of record NZ_JBHTRF010000073.1, read on the forward strand.
GTCGTCGCCGAAGTCGTAGGTGTAGTCGAACCGCGCGCCGGTACCCGGGGCGATCCGGTCAAGCCGCATCGATGCCGCGCTGCGGATCCCCAGGTCCCGGTCGGCGATCCCGTACCGCTCCCGTCCGGCCTCGAAGGCCCACATGTGGTAGTCCTCCCAGCCGAAGGCGGCCTGGACCAGGTCGTGCAGTCGTCGCAGGTCGGTGGCCGACGGCAGTTCCAGGCGCCGTCAGATCGGGGGACGGGAGCCGCTCAGGGTGACCTTGATCGTGTGGACGGAGGTCCCCTGTGCCGTCCGGGAACGGGGGATCGGCTGCGCGCGCCTGGTGTTCGCCATGGCTGCCATCCTGCCAGCGGTCCCAGTCTTCCCACGGAGGTCTGGGACCGGACCACCCGTCCGCGCGACAATGATCACCGCGTGTCGAAGTCCAGGGGTGGGGTCATGCCGGTGCACAGCCCGTTCACGGTGGTGTGGGACGAGGACCAGCGGGCGGTACTGGAACAGTTGGCGAACTCGCGCACCGCCTCGCTGCGGCGCATCCAGCGAGCCCAGGTCGCGCCGGCGGTCGCCGATGACAATGCGAACGCCGTCATCGCCCGCACTCAGAGGCTGCACATCGCCACCGTGCGACGCCGGCGCAAACGGTTCCACTGCGAGGGCCTGGACGCACTGGACGACCGCCGCCGGCCCGGTCGCCCGCGCCGCTACGGACCCGAGGTCCACCTGGCGATCGTGGCCACCGTGACCTCCGCCGAACCGGACACCGGCAGCCACCGGACCCACGACTCCATCGCCAAGTCCCTTTCCGGGCAGGGTATCTCCGCCTCCCAGGTCGGCCGGATCCTGGCGGGCCCGGATCTCAAGCCCCACCTGGTCCGCGGCTGGTTGACCCGACCCGACGACCCTCACTTCCAAGCCGAGGCCACCGACGTGTGCACCCTCTATCCCAACCGGCGGCCCGAAGGGTCAGTGGTCCTCAGCGTGGACGAGAAGACCGCGATGCAGGCCCGGTCCCGCCGCCACCCGACTCGCGTGCCAGGACCTGCGGGGCCGGGCTATCCGCCTCCGGTGTCACCGCAAGCGGATAGCCTCCGGCGGGAACGCGCGGACGGGAGTGGATGTGGACATTGCGGAGATGCTGAACCGGCTCGGTGCGGTGATCGGGGCACCGCTGGAGGGGGTGGTCCCGGTCCCGTGGGAGCTCGGGCCCGAGACGATGGGATTCCAGCTGCCCGCGGACTACCGGGCGTTCATCGACCGGTACGGGACGGTCAGCATCAGCGACGAGCTGCATGTCTTCGCACCGTCGGCGGCGCCCAGTCCCAGGGTCGGGCAGCCGCTCGGCTTCGCGGGGTTCCTGTACGACACGACGGAGCCCTACGGATACTGCGCCTGGCTGGCCGAGTGCTACCGGGACGGGGACTACGACGAGTGCCCGTATCCGCTGTTCCCGGCCGAGGGCGGGCTTTTGAAGTGGGCCAACAACTCGAACTCCGACCACTTCTTCTGGCTGATGAGGGGCCCGGACCCGGACCGCTGGCCGGTCGCCGCCAAGTTCCACTCGATGCGGGAGTGGGACCTGTTCGAGGGCGGCTTCCTGGAGTTCCTGCTGGCGGCGGTGACAGAACAGTACCCGTACCACGATGACGTCGTTCCCGGCGGGACGAAGCAGGTCGGTGACGGCCGGTCCTATCGCCCCCGTGGTGACTGGTCGAAGTACTTTCGAGGCTGAGCCTACGGACGCACCCGCGCACGACGACGTCCGGTGTGCGGTGTGTGGTGTCCCGGGCGTGGCCGTGGCGGGTCCGTGGTGCTGGGCAGTAGGGGAGCGGAACCGTCGGTCAAGTCCTCACCGGGGGAGTGGAATCCGGCAGTGGGGATGTGGCGAAAGCGGCGGGCTGTACAGCCTCCTGGCGGCCGGTCAGCCCCTGATGACCTGCGGGGACTGCGGCTCGGGACACAAGGGTGGTCTCCACCCGGGGGTGTGGTGGGGACCACCGGGCCGGGATGAGCGGGGAGGCGGCTACCGCCCGGGCGGTGCGACGGCTTCGCCGCCGGCGCGGACGGTGTCCAGGACACGCTGGGTAATACCGGGCCAGGGATTCGCCGTCCGGCAGGGGAGCGGGTGTGCCGGTGAGGGTGTACCACTCGTTGGTGCCGCGGTACTGGACCGCGACCCACGCTGTCCGTTCGGGAAGGCGGTGGTGACGACGGTGAGCTCGCCGGTGATGCAGCCGGCCTCCTTGGTCAGCATCGACTCCACCACCGCACGCGAACGTGGTGTCAGCGCTTCTCGATGACGATCTCGGAGATCACGACGTCCTGCAGCGGGCGGTTTGTCTCTCTTTCCGTCGGGGTCGTGGCGATCCGGTCGACGACCGTCCGGCTCACGGCGTCGGCGACCTCGCCGAAGATGGTGTGCTTGCGGTCCAGCCACGTCGTGGAGGCGACGGTGATGAAGAACTGCGATCCGTTGGTACCCGGGCCCTTCCGCTTGCGGGCGTTGGCCATGGCCAGCAGGTACGGCTTGGTGAACTGTAGGGCGGGGTGAATCTCATCGTCGAACTCGTACCCCGGGCCGCCGGTACCGGTGCCGGTCGGGTCACCGCCCTGGATCATGAAGTCGCTGACCACCCGGTGGAAGACCACGCCGTTGTACAGCGGGCCCTGGCCGGGCAGGCCTGTCCGCGGGTCGGTCCAATCGCGGGTGCCGTCGGCGAGGCCGACGAAGTTCTGAACCGTCTTCGGTGCGTGGTCCGGGAAGAGCTTGATCCGAAATGTTCCCGTGGTTGGTCTTGATGGTAGCGAACAGCTCCCCGACCACGGTGTTGGAAATCGTAGGCGAGAGCGGAGTCGTGCCCGGCGTGGTGGTGGGCTCGGGGGCGCGGTCGAGTCGTCGCAGTGCCTGGGAGAGGTCGGCGGCGGTCGGGTACCGCTGGGCGGGGTCCTTGCGCAGCAGCCTCAGCACGAGGTCGTCCCACGCGGAGGGGACGCCGGTGGAGACCGAGCTGGGGGCAGGCGGTGCCTGGGTGAGGTGGGCCGTGAGGTAGCCCACGGAGTCGGAGGCCCGGAACGGCAGTCGGCCAGTGATCAGTTCGAAGAGCAGGCAGCCGAGGGCGTACAGGTCGCTGCGCGGTTCGGGGAGGCCGCGTGCCTGTTCGGGGGCCATGTAGGGGGGTGTGCCCACGATGAAGCCGGTCTGCGTGAGTCGGTCCGCGGTGTAGGGATCGATCGCCCGCGCGATGCCGAAGTCGAGGACCTTCACGGTTCCGGACGTCGTGATGAGGATGTTGGACGGCTTGATGTCTCGGTGCATGATTCCGGCGTTGTGCGCGTCAGCAAGTGCGTCGCTTATCTGGGCGCCCCAGCGGGCCGCATCCGCCAAGCTGACGACGCCTCGTCGCAGCATCGCGTCCAGGCCCTCGCCTCGGACCAGCTCCATCACCAGGAACGGGGCCCTGGTGCCGTTGGCGTCAGTCTCGCCGAGGTCGTGGATGGTCACGATGTTGGGGTGCTGCAGTCGGGCGGTGATTCTTGCCTCGCGCAGGAACCTGGCGCGTGCCTCGTCGCCGCGGCTTCCACCGTCGGCGAGCAGCGAGACCATCTTGACCGCGACGGGCCGGCCCAGCGTCTCGTCCTGAGCCTCCCACACCTGCCCCATTCCGCCCTGGCCGAGCCGCCGCACCAACCGATAACGGCTCCCGAACAGCTGGTCTCGCACTGCTACGCCTCCCTCGTTTCGAACATCGGTGCCCCCTTGCTGGCGAACCCGTGGCTGGCGCAACGAAACCCGGGCTTGGCGACGGGGGACAACCGCCCCTCCCGGAGCCCCGGGACGCGGTATCGCGATCCAACGTTGTCGCGAAGGACCGGCCCCATCGACACGCGAGGGTGATCGAGCAGTTCGCTCAGTACAGGATCGCCCGGATGCGGTCGGACAGGAAGCACGCCACCTTCACGAGAGCCATCGTGCCCCTGCTCGGCAGCCCGGACCGGCCCACCGGACGCCACCGCCGCTGTTGAGGGTTTGCTGCGCCCGACGAGATCGTCTATTACCTCGCCTGCGCGCCACTGACAGCCACCATCTGCGGACCTGGTCCGTGTCGCCGGCTGCCGCTGGAAGATCGAGGAGTGCTTCCAGAGCGCGAAGGACGAATGCGGCCTGGACCAGTACGAAGTCCGACGCTATGTGGGCTGGTACCGGCACATCACCCTCGCATGCTCGCCCATGCCTTCCTGGCTGCCATCGCCAACCAAGAACGCGAAAGGGGGGCACGGGCAGGACGCGCCCGACCTCGTGGACCGCACGCCAGCCGAGATTCGCCGTCTGCCGGCAACTCAACCCCGCCACCGTGCTCCACACCGCGGCCACGCGATGAGATGGTCCGCTGGCGCCGCAGACACCAAGCACGTGCCCGACGCAGCCACTACACGCGCCGGGTCACCCGTTGGCGGGACGGGGCGGCAAAGGCCGCCCCACACCTGCCCCCGCCCGGCTACACTCCCCACTTCCAAGCCGTTGACCAGCGGGAACGGAGAAGTCCGGCTGGAGTACTAGCTGCTGGCTGCCAAGCCGACTTGATTGCATACATCATCCCGGTCGGCAACACTGGTCGCCCTTCACCGGGAGTGCCTGTCGGACGAGACCACTACGGTGTTGGCAGCCGCGGATGTCGTCCTGGCACGGCCGCCAGGGACGGGTTCAAGGAACGGAGCGTTCGTACACGTGGATCGGTTCTGCACCGAGGAGGACCGGCCTCCACGCCTCGATTCGCACGGCTTCCTTCCGGAGGGGCGCCTCCTGCTGTCCACCGGCGGTCTTCCCGAAGGTGTGGTCGCGCTTTCCGAGGTCCTCTCGCGGTCGGCGGTCCTGCTGGGAGAAGCCGGCGCTGGCAAGACCCATGCGCTGACCGGCCTCTTCAAGGACGCCTCCCCGCACGGTGCACCCCGGTGGAACGCCCGGGCCTGGGTGGACATGGGCCAGGTCGACAGGTGGGAGGATTTCGTTCGCAAAGCGGCACCAGTCCTTGGTCGACTTACCCCGCCCGACGGTTCCGCCGCACAGACCGGGCAGCGGTTCCTGCTCGTCGTCGACGGTGTCGACGAGTGCCGAGCCAGACCCAAGCACATTGCCGGCTGGATCGAGGACCTCGCCCGCGCCTACGACTGCCGCAGGCTACAGGTGGTCATCGGCTGCCGCAGCACGGCCTTCACAGACGTCCTCCGGCGAGCTGTGGCTGAGGCGTTCGGCATCACGACTGCACACGTGCTGGCGCCCCTGCGCCGTCGGGACGTCGATACCGCTGCCATCGCTCGCAACGTCGATCCCGACGCGTTCTCCCAGGCGGTCACCAACGCCGGCGCGGAGGCCCTCGCCCGTATGCCGCTGACCTTGAACCTGCTGCTCGACCTCTACCAGGCCGATCGCAGCCTGCCCCCCAGCCGTGCGGAGCTGTACGGCCGCGCCCTGCCGCTCGCCGTCGTTCAGCAAGGCGGCGACCGGGACCCCGACGACCTGCACGGCAGCCCGGAGACGCGCCTCGCCGTGGCCGGCCGGATCGCCTGCCACCTGATGCTCACCGGCGCTCCCGCGGTGAGCCTGACGCATCAGCCGTTTCCGCACGATCGCCACCTCGCCGGCGCCGACCTCGTCGACGCCGAGGCCACCCCGTCCCCGACTGGCTTCTCGCAGCCGCTCGTGCGGAGCGTGCTCGAGAGTCCGCTGTTCACCGGTGCCGGCCCGGGACTGGTCAAGCCCGTACACGCATCCATCGCCTCCTACCTGGCCGCCCGCCACCTCCTCGACCACAACGTGCCCCGGCCGCAGCTGCAGAGTCTGCTCGTCCAGCGCGGTGAAGGCGGCACTCCCGGCATCCTTGGAGACCTGCACGAACTCGCCGCATGGCTTGTCGCGCTGCGCCCCTCCCTCGGTTCCTGGCTGATCGATGTGGACCTCGAAGCGGTCGCCGCCTACAGCTCCTACATCGGCGACCCGGAAAGCCAACACCTGATCGTCGACCGCCTCCTGGAACGGGCCCGGTCAGGCCGGCTGAACTCCGACCCGTGGTGGTCCGGCCCAGCCCACCGCCTGCGCCACCCCGGTCTCGCCGCGCAGCTGAGACCCGTTCTCGCTGCTCGGACAACCGCAGACAGGGCGGGCGCCGAACCTGACGCCGAGGAGGTTGAGTTCGCTCTGGCAACGGTGGCCGCCAGCGACCTCACGGAGCTGCTCGCGGAGGTAACAGCTCTTGCGGCCGACCCACACCGATCTGTCGGACTGCGTGGCCGGGCGGCGGCCGTCGCCGCCCACCTTGACCGCCCGGCCGCCGCGCCGCTCCTCAAGCCGATCCTGACCGAGTTGCGCGAGCACCCGCAGCGCGACCCGGACCACGTCCTGCGCGGCCGAGTGGTGGCCGCCGTCTGGCCTGAACAGCTCACCGCCGCCGAGCTCTTGGCTGTGCTCGTGCCGCCGCACAGGAACAGCAGCAGAAGCTACGAACGGTTCTGCCTGTCGTTGCCGAACCGTCTCGCAGACGCGGATCTGGCCCCGTTCCTCCAGTGGGCCTCTGAAGCCCTGATCGGATCCCAGGCCGAATCAGCCGGAATCGCCAGCCGCAGCGGCGTGGACACCGCCGACCAGTGGTCCTCATGGGTACACGTCGGCGACATGACGCAGGACCTCCTGGATCGGGCCATGACCAGGCCCGGTGCGGCCGACAGAATCCCCGCAACGGCACGATGGCTCAACCCTCTATTGCGCACCCACCCCACGCTGGCAGTGCCGCTGCCACTCTGTACTCCTCGTTCCGATCCCTGCGCAGACGAGGCCAGGTACCTACGCCGCCTCCTGGCTCTGGCGCTCCTCAATCTGGCTCAGGACGACGAGGACGCCTACCTCGTGGCCGAGGGGTGGACGCCAAGAGCCACCTCGGCGCGCATCACCCGGCGCGTCGTCCCAGCGTCCACCCAGGCCCTCGAGCCGGGCTCGGAGCCCCGAGGCGCACTCCTGGACAGCACCGACCTGCCCTGGCTGATCGAGCTGGAACGCGATCTCGACGACCATGCGGCATCCCTGCTGCCCCACCTCATCTCCTACTGCTGGTCCCCGAGCGACCCGCTGGCCCACGAACTGGCGTGGAGCACGCGGGGAACGCGGATCTGGGTCACCTTCTTCGCCCCGTACTTCGACCCCGTCCCGCTGCACGGGCCCCAGGCAGACCGGTTGCGCGGCCGGGCGCAACGCGCGGCAGCGATACGGCCGGCGCCCCGTCAATGGGACGGCTACGACACCTGGCTCCACCGCACCACAGAACTACTGGCCGAGGCCGAAGTCGGCGACACCGACAGCTTCTGGCAGCTCTGCGTGGCCTTGCTCCGCGACCCCGACACCGGCCGTGAGGACACCAGCCTGGAGCACGGCCTGACCACCCTCCCCGGAGCGGCCGTCCTCCCCGCCGACGCAGAACACCGACTGCTGGCCGCAGCCCGCCACTACCTCGACGCGCCGGACACCGGAGGGACCCAGTGGATCGGCACCAGCACGATCTCCTGGAGAGCCTGGGCCGGCGTCCTCGCCCTCACCGCCCTCCACACGCACCCGGCGTCGAACCCCCACACCATCACCCCCGCGCACTGGCGCCGCTGGGCACCAGTCCTCCTGGACCTGTCACTGACGACAGACGACCAAACGGCGGACCTCCTACGTGACGCCACGCCCCACGCCGCCGAGCAACTCCATGACACCTACCTCGCACTCCTCGACGCCGCGATCGCCCGCCAGGAGTTCTGCACCGCACTGCCCCTCGCCCAGCACATCTGGACGACAGACCTCGAAACCCGCCTCACCACGACCATCCCCGACTACCTCGACCAGGCACTGCACGAAGAAACGACCCCACCCGCCGGCCCCGGCAACAACCCCAACCACCACACCATCACCGAACTGCTGCGCCTCACCTGTGACCTGGCCCGCCCCGAGGCGCGAGAAGCGGTACTGGTGGACCTGGACGCGAAGCTGAGGACTGGCGGCCCGGACCGCAGATCCCCGCTCGTGGCCGAACTCGTGGCTTTTCTCCTGCGGATGAGCCCGGCCCGGGCATGGCCAATCGTCGTCAACCGGCTGAGAGCCGACCAGGAGTCCTTTGACCTTCTCGAGCGACTGATCCTGGACCGTGGTCGCACGCAGTGGCTCGACGCACTGCCGGAAGGGCAGGCCGCTGACCTCGCCAGTCTCCTGACCGACCGCTACCCGTACGCGACGACAAGCCCTCCGCGGCGCACCAGATGGGTCGGACATGAGGAGACCGGCCCGGAGCACCGCGACACCGTGGTCCAGCATCTCGCGGCCAGGGGAACGCTGAACTCGGTGGACGAGCTCCGCTGCCTCACCCACTCCCACCCCCACGCAAAGCCACTCGCCCGAGCCCTACGCACCGCCCAGCGCAACCATCGCGAACGCACCTGGACCCGACCCAGCTCCCACGATCTCCACGCCATCCTGCAGGACCCCAGGCGACGCCTGGTCCGGGACGGCGCAGACCTCAGCGATCTGGTACTCGAGGCCCTCGCCACACTGCAACACGACCTGACCCAAGGAACCCTCCCCGCAGCCCTCCTGTGGAACGAGACCACCCCGGAAGTCGTCGACGGCAAACCCACTCGGCGGCGCCTGCGCTTCCCCAAGGACGAGAACCTCATCTCGGACTACCTCGCCCACCACCTCAACACCCAACTCGTGGACAGCGGAATCATGATCGGGCGCGAGGTCCAGATCAACCGGAACATCGGCGGCGCCGGGGAACGCCTCGACCTGCTCCTGCGGACAGCGACGAACGACCCCGCGCCAGAGCACAATGCCCCAGCGATCGCCACCGTCGTCGTCGAGGTCAAGGGAAACTGGCACGATCATCTGTACAGCGCGATGGAGACGCAGCTGACGAACGACTACCTCCCCACCCTGAGAGCCACCCAGGGCGTCTACCTCGTCGCCTACTTTCCCGCATCGCAATGGACATCACCGGACCGTGCCATGCCAGGCGCCGTCCGCAAACAGACGCCCGAAACGCTGCGCGGCGCTTTGCAGGAACAGGCAGCAAGGCTGAGTGCGGAACGGGGCATCGACATACGAGCTGTGCTTCTCGACTTCAGCTTGCGCGAAACGGCGGACCGCAATCGCAAGTCCTCAACACGGCCAGGATGGTAGTCAGAGTCGGCGAACGTGGTTGGAGACGTGACGAGCACGGCCCGCAGCTTGGGCTCGCTGTTCGGCAGCCGCTTGTCGAGGACCCGCTTGCCGGCCCGGGTCACCGCGGTGCCGTGGTGCTCGCCCTTGCTGACGTTCAGGCCGAGGAAGACGTCCACATCGCCGGTGTCGATCACGCTGATCCCTTACGAGGTCGTGCTGTCCCGGCCTCGTTGGCGTGGCACCGGTCGCCGACATCCACGTTACGAAGAGCCTCCCAGCGAGCTGGTGGTCCTGCTCCTGTCAGCGGTCTACCGATGCCTCCGGCCCGGTGACACCACCCCCCCCGGATCATGCGAACTACAGGGGGGACAGTCATGCCGGGCCGGAGGCCGGGAGCCCCGTTGCGGGGCCACGAATCAGGTAACGGGGAGGTTCGCCGACCCGCGGTCGAAGAACGCGTTGTGGCGCACCAGATGAGCGGAGTCCGTCGCCTGGCTGTCGCCGTCCGTGATCTCGGCGTTGGCGACGATCTCCGTGTCCGCCTGGACGGACGGGAACGGGACCGTGATGTCCCAGGTGCCGCCGGTGCTCTGGCAGTCGACGGTGGTGCTGCCGGAGGCCACCCTCCCTTTCTGCACGAAGGTGACGGCGATAGGCACGCTGTCGGTGCCGGAGGCGTCGTCGCAGGAGTAGGTCCCCGAGACGCTGACGCTTTCATCGGCGGCGACTCGGATGCTGCCGGCGGTGAGCGCCACGTCCAGGTTCGAGGACGTCGATCCCGCGCGGGGCGCGTCGTAGGCAGGTGTCGCCGCGCTGTGCGCCAGATCGGCGGTGGTGAGAGCCAGGAGCGCGGCTCCGAGAAGTGCGGCGGGTCGGACGAGGTGACGCACCGAGAGCACTCCATCGGTCGGACGGAACGGGAGCGGATCAGCACCTCGAAGGTAGCGGTGAGTAGTTGTTCGATCACGCACATCCCCTCGCTTCGACGTGCGCCGCGGCTCTCCGCCCGGAAAGTCCGGACCGGCGGGTCGCCGTCCTGTACGACGCAGACCACCTCCGAAGGGTGCTGCAGACCGGGCGGCCGAGAACCTCGGGGCGGTCGAGAACCTGCCCCGGGGCACGCGCTGCGTACCCGCCCCGGGCGGGGTCCTGATCCACCCGCCCAGCTCCTGAGGCCGCCTTCCGGCCCGCCCCGCCGCCCCGGCCCGGCACCCCGCCGAGGACGACCGGGACGACAGCATCGAGGACGGCGGCCGGGGGCACGGCGCGGCAGCCCGCACGCTCCTGAGGTGCGCGTCCTCACTACACCTGCCGGACCCCGAGTCGCAGCTTCCTGCCGTGGTGGTGCCCTTGGGCGCCTGTGGTGGAGGGGTTGCGCGGCCCCGGCTCCTTGACGGGTTTGCACCCGACTCGGGGGCCGGGGCCGCGCAGCCCGGTGGCTCTGTCAGCAGCTACGCCATTCCGCGGAGACTTCGCCGTTGAACTGCTTGCCGGGCGCGGCCCAGACGTCGATGTACTTGGTCGTGCCGGCCCCGCCCACCTGGGCGCTCTGAGCGGGCTCGCCGCCCCCGATGTAGTAGAACTTGATGAAGACACACCGCCCGTCGGCCTTGGAGTCGTAGATCGTGCCCGTGGCGTGGTTGCCGTCGCACATCTGGCCGCTGCCGCCGCCCTCGCTGCGGTAGTCGTTCCAGGGCGAGCACGCCTTGATCGACACTGTGGCGTCGGGCGTCGCCGCGGTGGTCGCGCTCGCCGCAGGCACCGCGAGTGCCGTCACCGTGAACAGGGTGCTTGCCATCACTGCGAAGATCCTCTTCTTGATCACTGGTCTTCTCCTCCACTTGGGGTCCGTGACCCCTCGCTTGTCGGTGTTGAAAACGGCGGGGCTTCGTGGCGTTCCGTGAGCCGTGGAGCCTCAGGTGCCTTTGCGCTTGACGGCGGCGGCAGTGGCGGACGCGGCCCGCGCAGTTCGCGTGGTCACGATTCCGTCTGATGCTGCCGAGTCGTGCTCGTCGTGAGAGCCGTCCTCACGACGCGGATACCCCCGACCCGGGGCCGGCACGGTGGCCGCCGTAGCGGCTGCCACCGTGACGTCCCCGGTGCGCCACGAGGTGTTCCGGCGAACCCCCGATGCCGAGAACTCTGTGGTGGCGGCGCATTGTCCGAAAGGGCCCTCTGTGCAGGACATTCAAGTCGGACAACGATGTGAGGGAGCGGGAGAGGCCTGCCAGGGGTGGTGACGTGGACGCGCGGTCGAACGGAACGAGGCGAAGGGCCCGGCTGGGCAGGCCGGAGCGGTTCGTGGACCCGGAGGCCGGCCCGGTGGAGCGGCTCGCCTGGGAGCTGCGTCAGTTACGGGACCGGTCGGGCGCCCCGAGCTATCGCGCGCTGGCGAAGGAGTCGCACTACTCCGCCAGCACGCTGGCGGAGGCCGCAAAAGGTGAACGCCTGCCGTCGCTGGCGGTGGTACTCGCCTACGCGCGGGCGTGCGGCGGTGAGCAGGCGGAGTGGGAGGCACGTTGGCTGGCGGCCTCCCGAGCTGTCCAGGGGCCGCCCGCCGCGGAGCAGGACGGCGGTGAGAACCGCCGCGCGGACGGGGGCGGTCCCGCCCACGGCCCGTACCTGGGACTGGCGGCGTTCGGCACGGGGGACGCCGACGTGTTCTTCGGCCGGTCGGAACTGGTGAGCGACCTGGTCCGGCAGGTGAGTCGCCACCGGCTGACGGCGGTCGTCGGCGCCTCCGGCAGCGGCAAGTCCTCGCTGCTGCGGGCAGGGCTGCTTCCCTGGCTCGACGAGTCCTGGCACACCGCGCCGTTGGTCCCCGGCGACCACCCACTACGGGCGCTGGCCCTGGCGGTCTCCGCCCTGACGGGTGGTGACACCGAGGCGCTGGTCCGCGCCCTGGCCGACGAGCCCGAAGCCCTGGGGATCGCGCTGGACACCTGGCTGATCACGCAACCCGCCGACCGACGCGTCGTCCTCGTCATCGACCAGTTCGAGGAACTCTTCACCACCTGCGTGGACGCCGGGGAACGGGAGGCGGCCCTGGCCTGCCTGGCCTGGACGGCTGGCGACCGCACAGCCGACCACCACACGGCCGGCGACCCGGCGCCCGAGGCCCGGGTCCGGGTTGTCATCAGCGTGCGCGCCGACTTTTACGACCGCTGCCTCGCTCACCCCGCCCTGGCCGTCGCCCTCCGCTCAGGCGCCCAGCTCCCGGTCGGAACACCCACCCGGGCCGAGTTGCGGGACATCGTCGTCGAACCCGCGGCCCGAGCGGGCGTCGTGGTGGACCCCGACCTGCTGGAGGCCGTCCTTGCGGAGGCCACCGGCCAACCCGGCGCCTTGCCGCTGGTGGCCCACGCGATGCGCGAAACGTGGACCAGGCGCCGCGGGGCCGCACTTCGGCTAGGACCAATGCCAGTGACTTTAGGTTGGTGTTGGCTTGGCGATTGTGATGATTGCCGGGTCTGGGGTTGGCAGGTTGCGGTGGTTGGCGCGTTTGAGGGGCCAGTTGGACATCTTGCGTTTGATGACGCGGGGGCAGGTCCGTTGACGACGCGGGGGTAGCAGGCGTTCGGTGATCTCAGCCAGGGTGCGGGTCAGTGCCCGGGTGAGTCTGCAGGGGGGAAAGCGCCGCCTGGGCGGGGACCTGGCGGCGTACGACTCGCAGACTGCGGGTGAAGGACAGCCGGTCGGGGTCGAGACCCTTCTGCAGG